>JANPHE010000194.1:0-13204 GCA_031424295.1 Segetibacter sp.
TTTGTCCTGATATGTAAACCGATTTTCGTGAATAATAACTCCCGCATCTACTTCATTAGATAAGACAGCATTTTCTATTTCATTAAAAATCATGAATTGCTTATTGGCAGCAGTTGGAAATGCATAAGAATATAAAAGGTGAGCAGTAGTATGTTCACCAGGTATGGCAACAGAGTAATTATGCATTTGCCTGGAAAAATCTTCTATAATGCTTTTTGAGATTAATAAAGGACCCACTCCATTTCCCAATGCTCCACCACTATTGAGGACGGCATAATTAACCAAGACCATTGGAAGAACACCATAGCTAATTTTACTAATGGATAGCTTTTTCTCAATAGCCCATTTGTTGAGCGTTTGTACATCTTCCAGCACTGCCTCAAACTCAAATCCATCTGTATCTATCTTGTGGTTGATTAGTGCATCAAAGATGAATGTGTCGTTGGGACATGGACTAAATCCTATTGTAAACTTCATTTATTGTGCTGCATTTAGACTTTCCATAAAATTGTATCCTTCAATAGCAAGGTTGTTGAATGCTTCAGAAAATTTCCATTTGGTTTTATCTCGTTCACCAATATAATTGCTGATTGCTCTTATTTGTACAAAGGGAATGCCGAGTTGCAGACAACAATAATGTAATGCTGCGCCTTCCATTGTTTCGATAGCAAAATTATTTTCTTTCAGTAGCAAATCAATTCGGTGGGGTTGGGTGGTAACTTCATTGACAGTACATGCCGATACTTCTTCAAGAAATGTAAAATTCAAATCCTTTAGGTGTGGATTTGCCATTTTTTTTAAATTAAGCTGCTCCTTACTCCCCATCAATGGACTGCTTTCGAAAAGGTCAATAAAACGCCCATTTTCTTCCACACCCTGGTCACCAACGCCATCTTCTTTTACAATGACTACTTTCCCCAAATCCATTTTGGTATCAAAGCAGCCGGCAATCCCCAATTGAATAATAAAGTCAGGTTTTTCTTCATAAATCAATCTGGTTATGGAAAAACTAGCGGCCAATAGTCCAACTCCACTGGTATGGAAATGAATGCTTAATGCTCCAAAATTGGCTGAAGATTCAACAATTTTGCCTTTCAGTTGTATTGTTTCTTTCTCAGTTGCCGAGGTAATTACCACTTTCATAAGGCGTAAAGGTCGGAATTCTTGTGCTGCTGTCAAGCATTAGATTTCAAATAGTACCTTTGCAAAAATTTTTAGTGGAGAATGGTGTACCTGACTAGATTAGAACATTTTAATGCAGCTCATAAGTTGTACAATCCGAAGTGGAGCAGGGAGCAAAATGAAGAAGTATTTGGAGTTTGTGCAAATGAAAACTGGCATGGTCACAATTTCAATTTATTTGTAACCATAAAAGGCGAGGTGAATCCTGAAACTGGTTTTCTGTTTGATGTAAAAAAGTTGAGTAAAATAATGAAAGAGCATGTCATCGAAAGGCTTGATCATAAAAATCTGAATGTTGATGTTGATTTCCTTCAAGGTAAAATGTGCAGTACCGAGGTCCTTGCCATGGAAATCTGGAATCAATTAAAACCACACCTGCCTGAAAATGTGCAACTTCATTGTATAAAATTGTATGAAACGCCACGGATTTTTGTTGAATATTTTGGCTAATAAATAAGGAAATGAATAATAAAGTAGCAGTTTACAGACATGAGCATTTTAATGCAGCGCATAGATTGAATAACCCAAATTGGTCGGCTGAAAAGAACGCCACCGTTTTTGGAAAATGCAACAATCCAAATTATCATGGGCACAATTATGAATTGATAGTTAAAGTAACCGGAATGCCGGATGTGGAAACGGGTTATGTGATTGATATGAAAGTGTTGAGTGATATTATATCGGACAACGTTACAAAACGGTTCGACCATAAAAACCTAAACCTCGACACACTCGAGTTTAAAAATTTAAACCCTACTGCAGAAAATATAGCAATCGTAATTTTCAATATTTTAAGGGAGAAAATTGACCTTGCATTTGACCTTCAGGTAAGATTGTATGAAACAGAAAGAAATTTTGTAGAGTACCCTGCCTAACAATTATTAATACTATTTTATGGCTTACACTAAGATAGAGAATTATGACCTTCCAACTACAGAAGGGCTCATAAATACTTACAAAGAAAGTATCCGGTTATTAGGAGAAGATCCCGATAGAGAAGGTCTTATTAAAACGCCGGAAAGAATGGCCAAAGCCATGCAATATATTACACAAGGTTATCAACAGGATGCGAAGGCTATTCTAAACTCTGCCAAATTTCATGAAGATGTAAGCGAAATGGTCATTGTAAAAGACATAGAGCTCTACAGCATGTGCGAGCACCACATGTTGCCCTTTTTTGGTAAGGCGCACATTGCTTATATACCAAACGGTTGGATAACCGGATTAAGCAAATTAGCAAGGGTAGTAGATGTCTTTTCTCGTCGCTTGCAGGTGCAGGAAAGGCTAACTACACAAATACTGGAGGCCATTAGTGAAAGCCTAAATCCTTTGGGTGTTGCTGTTATAATAGAAGCCTCTCATTTATGTATGATGATGCGGGGTGTGTCTAAACAAAACTCTGTAACAACTACCTCCGCTTTTTCGGGAGAATTTGAAAAATATCCGACCCGAAATGAATTTCTAAAGTTGGTAACCGGTAAATTGCATTAAAGCAAAACACCGAAACCAATTAATTATGAAGCATGCATTTATTTTTCCGGGGCAAGGCAGCCAATTCACCGGAATGGGCAAAACACTGTACGATAGCAATGCAAAGGCAAAAGAGTTGTTCGAGACCGCAAATGATATCCTTGGTTTTTCCATTTCGGATACAATGTTTTATGGGTCTGGCGAAGACCTAAAGCAAACAAATGTTACACAACCTGCTGTATTTCTTCATTCGGTAATAGCCTATCTGACTATTGATGGTGCTGTACCTGATATGGTAGCCGGACATTCATTAGGCGAGTTTTCTGCATTGGTAGCTAATAAGACATTGACATTTGAAGATGCCTTGCGGTTGGTAAGTAAGCGTGCCGATGCTATGCAAAAAGCATGTGAACTTAAGCCTTCCACAATGGCAGCAGTATTGGCATTGGACGATGCAAAAGTAGAACAGGTTTGTGCCGAAGTACAAGCCGAAACGGGTGAAATAGTTGTTGCTGCAAATTTTAATTGTCCCGGACAACTTGTAATAAGCGGAAGCCTCAAAGGTGTAGAAATAGCTTGTGAAAGGATGAAAGCCGCAGGTGCAAAAAGAGCATTGATTTTACCTGTAGGTGGCGCCTTTCATAGCCCATTCATGCAACCTGCAAAAGAAGACTTATCTGCAGCTATTGAAGCCACTACTTTTTCCAATCCAATTTGTCCCGTTTATCAAAATGTAGTAGCCACTGCCGTATCAGATCCCTCCACTATAAAGACCAACTTAATCAATCAATTGACAGGTGCTGTTCGCTGGACACAATTGGTGCAGGCAATGGTAGCTGATGGCGCAACGCATTTTACAGAAGTAGGCCCCGGAAAAGTTTTGCAAGGGTTGGTTAGTAAAATATTTAAGGAAGCGGTTGTTGATGGAATAAATTAACCTGTCAAATTGTGTAAAATATTAGTTATGCTTAGGATACTTTTTTATTTTGTTATTGCAGTAGCATTAACAATAATTGCACAAATTTACTTTCATCCAATATGGTTACTCCCATCTTTGATTTATGGTTGGTATATTTCTCGATATCATGTGAAACCTGAACTCATTGAAAAAGTAGTAAATTTTCTTCTTGGGCGTCGTTAACTATTCATTATTTTGTCTTGCTGGGGTTGTGTAAATTTTATTTGGAACAAATAGAATACCAATAAAATATTCTTATTAAACATTTACCGAACAATTCACCCACTCACCATCAAAAGAAGCATTCAGCTTTTTATAGAAATTGATGGCAGGTTCATTCCATTCTAGTACTTGCCATACGATGGCACTTAGGTTTTTTTCTTTGGCTTCTTTCATCAATGCATCAAAAAGCAACATGCCTATTCCCTGGCCACGTACTGCATCGGTGACCAACAAATCTTCCAGATACATTCTTTGGCCTTTCCATGTACTAAACCGGATGTAATACAAGGCAAATCCTTGTATTGTTGAGGTGGTTTCCTTTTTCGGATTATCGTTATCAACAAGGGAAGTTGATTCCGCAACAAATGCCCACCAAACCGGGTTTACTCCAAAGCCACTTTCAGTAAAATGTTCAAGCGATACCGTAACCTCATCAGGTGCACGTTCATAATCTGCCAACTCTTTTACCAATTCCAATATTCTTGGGCAGTCTTCTTTTTGTGCCCTTCTGATGGTTATGTTTTGCATGTAAATATTTTGACTTTATTTATGAAGGCTTAATGCCGTAGGAATACTATTTTTGAACAAATCTAAAACAATTAAATTGAAGGAACTTCTGCTACAATATGCCACCTACAATGTGTGGGCAAACCATCGAATTACCGACCTGATAAATGGTATGGATACCCAACTTCACTTGACTACAATTGAAAGTAGTTTTGGAAGCCTACGAGGAACTGTTCAGCATATGGCAAATGCCGAATCCATTTGGTGGCAAAGAATGAAATTGGTAGAAACTCCTCACTCATTCGATGATCTGGATATGCCACTTGATCTTGTAAGTAAAAAGCTAATAGAGTTTTCTAATCAATGGAAAGATTGGATTGAAAAAAGTGCTGCAAATGCATTGGAGCATGAGTTTTTATACCACAATACCAAGAAAGAACAATTCAAGCAACCGGTTTACCAAATGTTGTTGCATTTGTTTAATCACCAAACCTACCATCGTGGTCAGTTGGTTATTATGCTAAAGCAATTGGGAGTAGAAAAAATCCCTCCTACGGATTTTATTGTTTGGAGCCGATCAACTAAGCACTGAGGGTACCTTCATAAGCCCACTTAACCAAAGTGGCTCCCCAGGTAAATCCTCCACCAAAAGCTGCCAATAATATGTTGTCGCCTTTTTTTAGTTGATTTTCCCACTCCCATAAGCAAAGCGGAATGGTGCCAGAAGTGGTATTTCCGTAGCGCATTATGTTTAGCATTACCTTTTCTGATGGTAAACCAATGCGTTTTGCAGTAGCTTCTATTATTCTTTTGTTTGCTTGGTGAGGAGCAAGCCATGCAATATCATCGCCGGTTAGGTTATTTCTGCTGATTAGATCATAAGCAACATCTGCCATGCCAACGACAGCATATTTAAAAACAGTTTGCCCTTCTTGGTAAACAAAATGTTCTTTGGCTGCCAATGTTGCAGCAGAAGAAGGTTTTGCTGATCCTCCCGCTTTCATGTGCAGGTATTTTGCGCCACTACCATCGCTTTTTAAAATGCTGTCCTGTATTCCGTATCCTTCTTCATTGGGTTCTAGCAAAACAGCCCCGGCGCCATCCCCAAAAAGAATACAGGTAGTGCGGTCACTATAATCAATAATTGAGCTCATTTTATCTGCGCCCACTACTACTACTTTTTTATACCGGCCGCTCTCAATCAGGGCACTTCCAGTAGTTACTCCAAATAAAAAACCTGAACAAGCAGCTCCAAGGTCAAAACCAAATGCGTTTTTGGCCCCTATTTTATCAGCTATGAAATTTGCAGTAGCAGGAAAAACCATGTCGGGTGTTACTGTACAGCAGATGATACAATCAATTTCAAGTGGATCAATGCCTCTTTTTTTACAAAGATCAAGGATAGCCGGAGCTCCTAAATCTGAAGTTCCCTTGCCTTCGCCTTTCAAAATTCTCCTTTCTTCAACACCCGTCCTTGTTTTTATCCATTCATCGTTGGTGTCTATTAATTGTTCCAACTCTTGATTTGTTAATATATAGTCAGGAACGTATCCGCCAACAGCTGTTATTGCAGCTAAAATCTTTTTTGTCATTTATTAGTTAGGTTAAGATCAGCGATAAAAGTAATTGAATATTCCCGAAAGTTAAAAAAGGACATTTTTAGCCTAAAACCAGGTGTTTTTGGTATTTAACGTAAAATTTACTTTGTATTTCAATTCGTATCCTATATTTTTATCGTTCTAATAATTTTTCAAGTAAGTGATTGCATTCGTAAGAGGGAAGTTTGTAAACAAGAATCCGGCTCAGGTTATCGTGGATGTAAATGGAGTGGGTTATGATTGTCACATTAGTTTAAATACCTATTCAGCAATTGCTGATAAAGAAAGTGGGTTGCTTTTTACTTATTTGCACATTACTGAGAATGGGCACACGTTATATGGGTTTGCAGAGCATTCTGAGAAGGAATTGTTTATACAATTGATTAGTGTTTCAGGCGTTGGTGCAGCAACCGCTCGAATGATGTTGTCAGGATTAAGACCTGAAGAAATCACAAAAGCAATTGTTCAAGGCAACGTTAAGCTGCTGGAAAGTATCAAAGGAATAGGAAAAAAGACTGCAGAAAGACTTGTGTTGGAATTGAGGGATAAGTTAGGAAAAAATGCATCTGATACTGTCTTTACATCAAATGCAGCAACCAATAGAATAGAGAATGATGCTTTAAATGCACTTATTTCTTTAGGGATACCAAGAATGAATGCAGAAAAAGCAATAAAAAACGTTATTACTTCTGGTGACAGCAATATTATACTAGAGGATCTAATCAAAAAAGCATTAAAAAGTATTTAAGCCTATAGAGAGAATGTCTACTTAAAAAGCTATTGAGTGTTGAGCTGTCGATTAATTTACTTTTTCAGGGTTTTATCTTTCATTCTGCCTTCGATTATTTGTGCCAAACAAAGTTTGGCTCAATCGGGCGACACTACCCGTTATCCTATTCAGGACCGTAGGGGTGATCCCTTTACATATGGTTCTAACAATCCATTTAATTTTTCCGATTCGAGTTCTGTTCAGCGGGATATTCAATATGATCCTGTTACCAAACAATATTATGTCGTAGAGAAAATCGGTAATTCTAATTTCCGAACCCCAACCTACCTCACATTTGAAGAAATGATGAGATATCAGGCCAGGAAGTCAGAAGCAGAATATTTCAGAAAAAGGGCTAATTCATTAACCTTACTTAACCGAAAAGTAGAAAGGCCAAAGTTAAAAACCTACGACAAGCTGTTTGACCGGATTTTTGGCATAGGTCCCAATGGACTTAAAGTGGATATTCGTCCCCAAGGCAATGTAGATATAATGGCAGGTTACCAGGGACAAACAATTGATAATCCTACTTTGCCTGAAAGTGCCAGAAGAAATGGTGGTTTTGATTTTGATATGAATTCGAACCTAAATGTAACAGCAAACATAGGAGACAAACTAAAGTTGCCTATAAACTATAACACACTTGCCAATTTTGACTTTGAGAATCAACTAAAGCTTGACTATAAAGGAATGGATGATGAGGTCTTAAAATCTTTGGAAGCAGGTAATGTATCGTTTACTTCAAAAGGGACCTTAATACCAAGCGCACAAAGTTTATTTGGAATAAAAACATCATTGCAATTTGGAAAGTTATTTGTAACCGGAGTACTTGCTAATCAGCGGGCTCAACGCCAGTCTTTGGCTTTGCAAGGCGGTGCAGCTACATCAGTTTTTGACAAGAAACTTGATGATTATGAAGATAACCGACATTTTCTTTTAGGGGACTATTTCAGGGCTCACTACAATGAAGCTATGAAAAATGTACCGGTGGTAAATAGCCAGGTACAGATACAGCGGATTGAAGTTTGGGTAACGAACCGTACAGGGGCAACCACTGATACCAGAGATGTAGTTGCATTTATGGACTTAGGAGAAGGCGACCCATTCAACAATGCATTTGATTTAGGCGGTAACTCCAACTCTTACCCCAGTAATACTACGAATGATCTTTACAGAAGGTTGATTGGCAATCCTAACATCAGGAACCCGGCATTGATCAATACTAATTTGTTGGCTTTGGGACTAAAACCAGTGGAGCAATATGAAAAGACATTTGCCAGAAAGTTAAATGTTAACGAATACTATTTTAATCCGCAAATTGGATTTATTTCCATTAATCAGCAATTGCAACCTGATGAGGTATTGGGAGTTGCTTATCAATATACACTTAATGGTAAAGTCTATCAGGTAGGAGAATTCTCGCAGGATATAGCACTTGATTCTACACAAGGAGTACAAAAAGTACTTTTCTTGAAAATGATGAAAGCAACTTCTCAGCGGCCATTGCTACCCATTTGGCGATGGATGATGAAAAACGTGTATTCCATTGATATGCCGGGGTTACAAAAACAAGATTTTAAGCTAAATGTATTATACGAAGAACCGAGTGGTGGTTTGAAAAGGTTTTTACCCGAATCTTCTCCCAATGTTGAGGGTATATCTTTATTAAGAATACTAAGGTTGGATAGACTAAATAACCAAAATGACCCCATGCCTGATGGAGTTTTTGATTATGTAGAAGGGTTCACGGTACTATCACAACAAGGAAAAATAATTTTTCCTGTCCTTGAGCCTTTTGGTGAAGACCTGGCAAGGCTAGCATTTTCCAACGCCCCACCGGGCATTGATTCTAATAAGTATTGTTATTTTCAGTTGTATGATTCTATAAAAGCCATCGCACAAACTTATGCAAACCTTAACCGGTTTGTTATGCAAGGATCAGGTAAGGGTTCATCCGCATCTGAAATATATTTAGGAGCATTCAATGTTCCCCCGGGATCCGTTACGGTATCAGCAGGTGGTCAAATTTTGAAGGAAGGACTAGATTTTAGTATTGATTATAATCTTGGAACAGTTAAGATTCTTAATGGAGCAATCTTGAATAGCGGTATTCCTGTAAGTGTACAATTTGAGAACAATGCCGGTTTTGGCATTCAACAAAGGACTTTTACAGGATTGAGATTGGATTACATAGCAAATAAAAAACTTTCCGTTGGGGCTACTATGGCCCGGTTGGCTGAAAGACCATTTTTTACAAAGGTGAATTTTGGGGAAGATCCAATCAGGAACACGATGTATGGTATGGATTTCAACTACAGAAGTGATGCGCCAAAGATTACCAGATTTCTAAACAAATTACCATTTTATAACACTACGGCTATGTCTTCCATTAACGCATATGGAGAGGCAGCTGTTTTAAAACCGGGTCACCCTTCTCAGATTGGGACAGGTGATGCAGGGCTTATTTATGTAGATGATTTTGAAGGAACCAGAAACAGTATTGATCTGCGTTTCCCATATATCGCATGGACTTTGGCAAGTACACCACAGTTATTTCCAGAAGCAAATCTGAACGACAGTCTTCGCTACAATTTTAATCGTTCTAAACTGGCATGGTACAACATCGAGCCCATTTTGCAAGATCGCAACAGCAGTAACAATCCTTTAAAAACCAATTTAGAAGAATTGAGCGATCCAAGAGTTAGGCAGGTTTTTAATCAGGAAATCTTCCCTCAGCGGACAAACAATTTGGGGGAAAATCAACAGGTAACTTTTGACTTATCCTATTTCCCCAGAGACCTGGGTCCTTATAATTTTGAGACAAGCCCAACAGAAATTGATGCAAATGGCAAATTGAAAAACCCTGCAAAAAGATGGGGTGGTATCATGCGCTCCATTGATCAAACAGATTTTGAAACAAGCAATGTAGAATTTATAGAATTTTGGTTGCAGGATCCATTTATAAAAACGCAGGTAACAACAGGTGGTAAACTCTATTTGAACCTTGGATCTATCAGTGAAGATATATTGAAAGATGGTCGCCGTTTCTATGAAAATGGAATGAACTCGCCCAACCAACCATCAGCAGTAGATACTACCACTGTTTGGGGAAAAACACCGGTGAATCCCATTCAGGTTACTCAGGCATTTAGTAACGATCCCGCAGACAGACCCTATCAGGATGTGGGTTTTGATGGGTTGAATGATGATGATGAAGCAGCCAAAAGAGAAGATTACCTTAATACGCTTAAAACTAATTTTGGAGCTGCATCTCCCATTTATAACAGATCAATAGTTGATCCGTCGCACGATAACTATAAATGGTACAGAGACAATTCATTTAATGCTACCAATACGGGCATATTAGGCAGGTATAAAGATTTCAATAATCCGCAGGGAAATTCGCCTATCTCAACTACCACTTCCCAGTTTAGCCCGGCTGCAACTTTGTATCCTGACAATGAAGATTTAAATAGAGATAATACGCTCAATGAAACGGAGGAATACTACCAATATGAAATTCCTTTGGAAAAGAATATGTCAGTAGGCTTTACCAAATACCTGACCGATACCAGACAGATATCTGTACGGTATGCTAATGGTACTAGCGGTACGGAAAATTGGTTTTTATTCCGTGTTCCAATCAGAGATTTTCAAAGCAAAGTGGGTAACATTCCTGATTTTAAATCCATCCGTTTTGTTAGAATGTTCCTGACTGATTTTGAAGATTCTGTTACACTTCGTTTTGCCAGGTTGGACCTCGTTCGTAACCAATGGAGGAGTTTTCAGTTTAAAGTAAATAATACAGGAGTTTATGAACCACAGCCTGCTACCGGATTAAATGTATTGGCAGTAAATCTGGAAGAAAACAGCAATCGTACGCCGGTCAACTATCTTATTCCTCCAGGAATAGAAAGAGTTCAGCAGTTAAGCAACAATGGAGTAAATCTTCTCCAAAATGAGCAAGCTATGAGTCTTCAGGTTAGAAATCTTGCAAAAGGCCAAACAAGAGCTGTTTTTAAAACCATGAATCTGGACATGCGGCAGTATGGCAAGTTGAATATGTTTATACATGCTGAAAGTGTGGTGGGTAGTCAACCTGTAATTGATAAGCAACTAAATGCAGTAGTTAGGATAGGAAATGATTTCCTCAATAACTATTACGAAATAAAAATACCACTCAATGTAACGCCTCCAACTGCAGGTGCGTTTTATCCAAATACTGATGCCGGACAAAGGCTTGTATGGCCTGATAGTAATAGCCTTGACTTTGACCTTCAGGAACTTGTACAATTGAAGTTGAGGCGAAACTCGCAAGGAGGTTCTCCCATGCAGTACTACAAAGAGATATTGGGCAACAAGACAGTAGCCATTATGGGTAATCCAAACTTAGGTGAAGTAAGAGCATTTTTAATAGGCGTAGAGAATACTGAAGCGATTGATGGCGTACCCGCAGATGCTGAAATATGGGTAAATGAACTACGCTTTTCCAAACTAGATGAGCACGGCGGTTATGCAGCATTAGGCAGGGTAGATGTTACCTTGGCCGACTTAGGAACGCTTGCCATTTCTGCTAATACTTACACGGCTGGATTTGGTACGCTGGAGCAGCGTGTTAATGAACGGGCAAGGGAGAACTTCATGCAATATGACATAGCCACAAACCTTGAAATGGGAAAGCTGCTTCCAAAAGCCTTGGGCCTCTCTATTCCTGTTTACGCTAGTATCAATCAAACAACGCGTACACCCGAATACGATCCTTACGATTTAGATGTAAAACTAAAAGAAAAACTAAGCACCGTTTCCGGTGATAAGAAAAATGAAATTAAGAAAGCGGCGGTTGACAAAACAACCATCAAGACATTGAATTTTACAAACGTTAGATTTAATCCTAGCTCCAAGCCAAAGTTGTGGAGCATCAGCAACTTTGATTTTAGCTATTCCTATATCAAATTTGAACAAACAAGCCCCATCATTTTAAAGAATGATGTGATAAAACACAGAGGAGGATTGGGCTATACCTTTAACAATAGTTCTACAAAATACCTGGAGCCATTCAAAGGATTAATCAAATCGAAATCTCCGTGGTATGGTTTAATACGGGATTTGAATATTAATCCGTTGCCTTCATTGCTTAGCTTTAGGGCAGACATCAACAGGCAATATGGGGAGTTCGTTCCGCGAATTGTAAACAGCTTCGATAATAAGGTAGAAAGAGTAGATACTACCTACGATAAATTTTTCACTTTTGATCGTTACTACAACATGCGTTGGGATCTTACCCGGTCACTAAACATTGACTTTTCGGCAACCAATAATGCCCGGATAGACGAGCCTGCAGGTCAGTTGGATACCAAGGCCAAAAGAGATACGATAAGGACGAACTTTTTTAAAGGCGGAAGAAACACCAATTACACTCAAAAGGCTATTGCCAGCTATACGTTGCCTTTGTCAAAGGTGCCGTTGCTTGACTTTACCAATGTTCGTTATAGTTATACTACCACATATAGCTGGATTGGTGCCAGCCGCTTGCAGCGAGATCTTGGAATAAACCTGGGCAATACAATCGAGAACAGTCAGGAGAACAATGTAAATGGAGAATTTGACTTTACGCGTATTTACCAAAAGTTCAGAATACTGAAAGCATTGGATGAAGACCCAGAACCATCTACAGATGTAAAAACAAAGAAAAATGATAAGGATTCTACCGGCGCAGATAAAAAGGAAAAAAAAGATGAAAAGAAAGAAGTGAAACCTGCTGCACCTAAGTTTGAATTGCCTGCATCTACACTGCCACCAAAAGCCGAAGTTGTGAAAGGTTTAAAGGGTAAAAAGAGAAGAGAAGCTTTGAAGAAGTGGAGGCAACAACGCAGAGATGAAAGGAATTCAAATCGTTTATTGAAATCAAACAGGCCGGTAGAAATGAATGGACTTGTGAGGACCACCGGTAGAATATTGACAATGGTAAAAAGGGCTTCCATAAATTATGGAGAAAATTATAGAAGCAGAATACCTGGCTACAATGACAGTACCAATTTGCTTGGTCAGAATTGGAATAGTATGGCACCCGGCCTTGATTATGTTTTTGGAAAACAACCGGATAGCAATTGGTTAAATGCCAAAGCATCAAAAGGGCTTATTACCAATGACACCACGCTTAACTATTTGTATCGTCAAAGCCTTGAGCAAAAGTTAAGTATAACTGCACAGCTAGAGCCACTTAAAGAATTGACGATTGATTTGAACTGGGATAAAACTTATACAAAAGACTTTTCTGAACTTTATAAAACAGTTACAGCCGGGGGTAGATTTCAGCACCTAAGCCCACTGGCAACTGGTGGTTTTAATGTATCCTATATTGCAGTAAAGACTTTATTTACAAAGGGAAGCCCAACAGAAATTTCTTCAACTTTCAGAAAATTTGAAGCGTACAGAATTATTTTGTCTGAACGCCTTGCTTTGGCTAATCCTTACCAACAAGGACTTGGAAAAACGGTT
>JANPHE010000195.1:0-2351 GCA_031424295.1 Segetibacter sp.
TTTTTAAATTGGTTTCACCACTCTTTTTTATTCGGTTAAATTCTGCAATCAAAACCAAACCATTTAATACTGCTACGCCAAACAATGCAATAAAGCCAACACCTGCACTTATGCTGAAAGGCATACCACGAAGTGCCAAAAAGAATATACCGCCAATGGCAGATAAAGGAATGGCTGAATAAATTAGCAAGCCTTGTTTTACAGAATTGAAGGCGAAGAACAGCAATAAAAAAATAAGTAGTAACGAAACAGGAACTGCAATCAGCAACCTGCTTTTTGCTGCGTTTAAATTTTCAAATGCACCGCCATAAGTTGGGTAGTAACCTGCTGGAAATTTTATTTGTGCATCTACTTTTTGCTGCAACTCTTTTACTATGCTTTGTACATCTCTGCCACGAACATTAAAGCCTACAACAATTCTACGCTTTGCATCTTCCCTTTGTATTTGATTTGGACCTTCGGTAATGGCAACATCTGCCAATTGTGAAAGGGGAATTTGTGAACCGCTTGGCGTTGGTATTAAAAGGTTTTGTACATCGGCTACATCTTTTCTTTTTTCGCCTTCCAATCTTACTACTAAATCAAAACGTTTTTCATCTTCATAAATAATGCCTGTGCTTTGCCCTGCAAAAGCTGTATTTACAATACGGTTAATATCTTCAATGTTTAAATTGTATTGAGCAATTACTGGTCGGTTGTAGTTGATTACTACCTGCGGCATTCCTGTTACGGTTTCTACATACAAGTCGCTTGTGCCTTTTACGGTGTTTACAATTTTGCCTAACCTATCTGCATACAATGCCAATGTATCAAGGTTTTCGCCAAATATTTTACACACTACATCTTGTCTTGCACCTGTCATTAATTCGTTGAAACGCATTTGTACTGGATATTGAAAACCAAAAGAAACTCCCGGCACGGCTTCTAATTCCTTTGCCATTTTTTCGGATAATTCATCAAATGTTTTTGCAGATGTCCATTTGCTTTTATCTTTTAAAATAACCATCATATCGCTTGCATCAATGGGCATCGGGTCGGTAGGTACTTCGCTGCTGCCTGTTTTGCCCACTACTTTTTCTACCTCTGGAAATTTCTCTAATAATATTTTAGAACCTTTTGCAATAGCATCCATTGAGGTTTGCAAATTGCTACCTGTTAATACTCTTGTTTCCACAGCAAAATCACCTTCTTCTAATGATGGTATAAATTGCCCACCCATAAAAGATAAAATAATCATTGCAATAATGAATAATGAAACAACAGCAGCAATTATCAATTTGGGGAAAGCAATTACCCTTTTCAAAGTTTTTGAATAAGTATTTGTAATGCTGTCCATTATTTTATCTGAAATGTTGTTTTTGTCGCTTAGTTTTTTATTTAAAAACAATGCACTTATCATTGGAATGTAAGTAAGCGATAAAATAAAAGCACCCAATAAGGCAAAGGCAACTGTTTGTGCCATTGGCTTAAACATTTTTCCTTCTATGCCTTGCAATGTGAAAATGGGAATGTACACCACCAAAATAATAATTTGCCCAAACACTGCACTGTTCATCATTTTGCTTGCACTGGTTTTTACCTGCTCATCCATTTGTGCAGTATTTAATCTTGAGAGTTGATGAGCTTTTTTACCATGCGTTAGTTGATGTAAAACAGCTTCTACAATAATTACAGCACCGTCAACAATCAACCCAAAATCCAATTCACCCAAACTCATTAGGTTTCCACTTACGCCAAATAAATTCATCATTATTACCGCAAACAACATTGCCAACGGTATAACAGAGGCAACTATTAAACCTGCCCTGAAATTGCCTAAGAATAGCACCAAAACAAATATTACAATTAATGCACCCTCTATTAAATTTTTACCAACTGTGTTGATAGAATTGTTTACCATTTTAGTCCTGTCCAAAAAAGGTTCAATCATCACACCTTCGGGCAAAGTTTTTTTAATCTGTTCAATACGTTCTATAATGTTTTGGATAACGATATTACTATTTGCACCTTTCAGCATCATTACAACCGCACCTGAAACTTCGCCTTTCCCGTTGTAAGTCATGGCACCATAACGTATAGCACTGCCAATACGAACATCCGCTACATCCCTTATAAACAAAGGGCTGCCGCTTGCTGTGTTCTTTATTGAAATGTCTTTTATATTTTCTATGGTATTTATTAAGCCTTCGCTGCGGATGTATAAAACTGTGGGACCTTTTTCAATATATGCACCGCCTGTATTTTGATTATTTTTTTCTACTGCTGTAAATACATCGGCAATTGTAATATTGTAAGACTGCAATTTGTTGGGGTCAATAGCAATTTCATATTGCTTTAATTTTCCGCCAAAA
>JANPHE010000196.1:0-16178 GCA_031424295.1 Segetibacter sp.
CAACCGCTGTATCCAATACTTTTAATGTTGGTAAAACAACTGTGACCTACACCCTCACAGACTCTGCAAGCAATGTACGTACCCAAAGCTATTCAGTAACCATTAAAGATTTAATAGCACCTTCTATTACCTGCCCATCAAATATTACGAGCAATGTTATTGGAGTATGTTCAAGGTCAATTGTCAATCCTGCCCCTGTTTATGGAGACAATTGCTTTGTTAAAAATTTAAGTTGGACTTTGACAGGAGCAACATCGCTCAGTTCTCCTTTGACAGGCATTAAGCTTGTTGGCTCTAAAACTTTCATTGCCGGCTTAACCAATGTTACCTATGTAGCAACAGACAATGCTGGTAATACTAATACTTGTTCGTATCAGGTACAATTGAATTCAAATATTTCTTGTACAGCAAGCAAAGGAACAAACCTTGTTTCGGAGCAATCAGCAGAAGGCTTAAAAGTAAACGTAACTCCAAATCCAACAAGATCAGTATTTGTATTGAATGTACAGTCAGATACGGATGAAGCAGTAGAAATTTCGGTATTTGATGCTTCTGGCAAAAAGGTACAATCATTGAAAACAAAGTCGCTGAACAATATTCAAATTGGACAAAAATTTGGATCAGGCAATTACTTCTTTGAAGTAAGACAAGGCGAAAAAAGAACGACGGCTATTGGAGTGAAGCAATAATTTATACCATTAAATTGAAACGGGGTTGTCCCAAAGGCAGCCTCGTTTTTTTTGTGGGGTGAATGAATTAGATTAAAATCTTTCAATACCTATTGCATGTTTAATCTAAATCGCAGCTGCCTTCAAAAGTTGCATTTATCATACTGCAACATTGCGTTTTTTAATAGGTTCTAAGAAAACTACTTTTTTAGTTACAACGCTTAAACGATTTGAAAATATTTTTTTTACAATGCTACTATAGTCATCAATTTGATATGCCCCAAATATAAAATATTAGCATGATTCATTTTTTAAAGTATAACGAATAGTTCAGAAAAACATACATGAATTATCGCTTGATTAAAGATTTGAGCATTGGAAATAGGAAGTGTCGTGAATGATTTCCAACGATAAATCTGAAGCCAATCAAACTATAGAAAGATTAATAAAACTTAAGGTTTCTTAGCCTTCTCTTCTTCCTTCGCTTTGTTCTTAAAAAATCCCCTTAACAAGAAATTGTGCTGAGCAGCTTCAAGGTCTTCATCCAGTTTTATGCTTGCAGCCTTGAGCGTTTGTAGCATGGCTTTGATATCGTTGGCCGTTTTCTCATCATTCAGCAACATGCCGGCAGGCGTATTAGGGTTTTTCAGACTTGCGTTAAGGTTATTGCTCGTTGAGGTGAGGTTTTGAATGATTTGGTTTGCATTGGTTGCAGCCTGGTCCATTCTCGCAATGGTCGCTTTTAAAGTATGAACAATGACTGTATCTGTTACCAGATCGTTCGCCAAGGTTCCCTTATCATTCAATTTTGAAGTATATGCAGCAAGGTCATTGCTAAGTTTTTGGGCATTTTGAGCTGAAAGTTTTAGAGAAGTCATTATAGATTGTATTTCTCCAAACAACGCTTCATCTGCCAACAGCTTACCAACGCTTCCTTTTCCATCAACAATCTGCTGACTTAGAATTTTGAAATTATTTGTGATGACCAATAGATTCTGATTGTTTGCCTGGAATGTACTCATCATTTCATCTGAGCTAACCACTTTCTCTGTTCCCAGAAAATCACCATTACTAATTGCATCAGATTTAGATGCACCTGGATAAATAACTACAATTCTGTTCCCGATCAAACCTTCAGAGCTAATTCTAGCTTTTGCGTTTTTCCGGATGAATTCAGTGGAAGACTCATCAATATTCATTTCTACCAAAACCTGAGAAGTACCATAAAAGGAAATGTTTTTAACTGTCCCAATCTTGACTCCGGAAAACCAAACATTATTCCCTTTTTGCAGACCACTGATATCATCAAACGCAGCCTTTACCACCACTGATTTTTGGAATGTTTTTCGTTGTCCGCCCAACGTAAGGACAGTAATAACAAAAATGACTATTCCAACGAAAACAAAGAGTCCTAAAATAAACGCCCTGCTATTTTTATTTGTTCCCATTTATTTAATGAAGTTATATTTATAAAAACTTAAAATCCGGTCGTCTTGTGTTTCAAAAATTTGTTCAAATGATCCTTCCCTCAAAAACTGACCATCCAATAACATGGCAACTCTATCGCCAGTTGTTTTTGCACAAGTCAGATCATGCGTAATAATAATTGAACTGGTATTAAAACGCTCTTGCACTTCTCTAATCAGGTTGTTGATTTCTATGCAAGTAATGGGATCCAGACCTGCAGTTGGCTCATCATACAACATAATTTCCGGTCTCAAAATCAAAGTTCGGGCTATCCCAATCCGCTTTTTCTGCCCACCGGATAACTCAGAGGGCATCTGATTAATAGCCTGCATTAATCCAACAGCATCCAATACTTTGTCAACAGCTACGCTTATATCCTTCTTTGATAATTGCCTCCAGGTACGAACCAGCGGAAACTCAAGGTTTTCTTTTACCGTCATGCTATCATACAATGCACTATTCTGAAAAGAAAAGCCTATTCGCAAACGAAGGTCATTCAATTGTTTGTCATTTAGGGTATCAACTTCTTTACCCAAAACGTTTACAACGCCACTGTCTTTTTTCAATAACCCCGATACAATTTTTATCAATACTGATTTACCAGTTCCTGATCTACCCAAAACCACTACATTTTCACCTTTGAAAAGGTCAAGGTTTACACCTCGCAATACTTCCATTTCACCAAAAGTCTTCTTCAGCTCACGGATTTTGATTACCTGTTCTTTCCCATTATTATTTTTCACCTGATCCATCTATCTTATATAATTGGTAATCTGAACAATAATGATCTCTTCAATAAAAATCAGAAACATGCACATAACTACCGATGAATTGGCCGCCCTACCTACTCCTTGCGTTCCTTGACTTGCATACCACCCTTTATAACAGCCTACAATGCCGATAGTAAAACCAAAAACTACCGCTTTTGTCAGCGCTGCCCAAATATCGAGAAATACAATCTTTTCAAAAGCTTTCTCATAAAAGGTTACAAAACTTGTCATTTCGTTGGTACTTACATTCAAATAGGATCCCATCATAGACACAAAGCCTGTATAAAGAACAAGTGTGGGAATCATTAAAGTAGTTCCTAATACACGGGTAACCACCAAAAATTTAAATGGATTAACAGCAGAAACTTCCATGGCATCTATTTGCTCTGTTACCCGCATAGACCCGATTTCTGCGCCAATGTGAGAACCCACCTTACCAGCACAAATCAAAGCTGTTACCAATGGTGCTAATGCTTTAATAACTGCAATAGCTACCAGACTTGGTAACCAGGAGGTAGCTCCAAATTCTGATAGGGATGGTCGGGATTGCTTGGTAAAAACCAATCCTGTAATAAAAGCCGTCATTGTAATCAAACCCAATGACCGATACCCTATTTCATAGCATTGTTTGAGTATCTCACTGAACTCATAGGGCGGACTAACAAGTTCTTTGAAAAATCTGAAAAAAAACTTTGCCGCACTGTACATTTCATAGAAAAATTTATCAACTTTTCTAGAAACAACAAACTGTCTTTTCCGCTTTACTTTCATCAATTAATTTACAAGGCTATTTGGACTGCGAAAGTAATATTTCATTCCCTTATACAAGGATTATTCTTACAATTTGAACAATCTTTAAACACTACAACCTCCATTTAAGCTTAAAATCTTTACAAAAAACTAATAGAATGAAGGATATACATTATTCTTTGTACAATATACTAAGAACCAAAATTTTCGGCAATACAATGAAGTATTGAAAATGAAGTAATACTATTTACAAGAAATTCAACAAAAAAGATATTGTTTATATTCTCCACATTGTGGCAACACTATCCGCTTCTGAAAAACCCATGTAACTGAAGTGCAAATAGCCATAAAAAAAGCTGCCGAATCTAAATGATGCGGCAGCTTAGCAATAAATAATCTAAATCCTACGCAACTGGCGCCGGCTCGTTTTTCCTCAATTTGTTCATAGCCTTTACAAGCATAAAGATGATAAGCGCAATGATGAGAAAATCAATGATGGAAGTGACAAAACTGCCCCAGGCAAGGATATTCGATCCTGTGCCCCTTGCAGCCTCCAATGACATTCCGGGAAGTACAGGTTTTTCGCCCTCACCAAGCACCATGTAGGAATTGATGAAGCCCTTAGGTCCAACTATTACGCCTGCTATTGGCATAATAATATCCTTTACCATTGAGTCTACAATTTTGGAAAATGCAGCACCAATGATGACACCAATTGCAAGGTCCATTACATTGCCCTTTACGGCAAATTCTTTGAATTCTTTTACAAATCCCATAGTAGTTTGATTTATGTTTAATTCAAAGATAATAAAAAAATTAAACAGCTTTTACTGCTTATATCCAATTAAAGTCATTCGCTTATCTCCTTGCTTCACTTCTATTAAGTAGGCTCCCCTACTATTTTTCTCACCAAACTTGTACGTTTGTTGCACTTTCCCTACGATCTGCTGTAGCCTTTTTCCTTCGACCGAATAAATATTAATTTCAATTGGGTTATTATACATAGAAGTTACCGATAGTACAAAATTTGAAGTTGTTGGATTTGGTAAAAGCCTCGCAATAAAATCGTCCGTTTTTACTTTTACCTCAACTCGGTTACCCATCTGCTTGCAAGCTGCTGATGTATTTACCTTGACCTTTTGACTACAAGTTGTCGCATTTAAAGCCGAGTCTTTAATTGTGTAAGTAATGGTTGTAAACCCTTTATTAAAACTTTTTGTGCCTACCTGATTTATTCCGGTTGTTGGTGAACTAGCTACGGTAGCACCTGTCATTTTCCAGGTAAGCGATCTTATTCCGCAATTATCTTTTGCATTTAATGAATTGATCGTAGCATTTGCCGGGCATGTAGCCACATTAATAATAGTATCAACAGGGCACTTGGTTATTGTAGGTTTAATGCTATCAACTTTCACGCTAAACGTACAATTAGCCGCATTTCCGGATGCATCCTTAACTGAATAAGTTACCAATGTTGTTCCTTTAATAAATGTCTTTGCCCCTAACAGATTGATACCTGATACTGCTGAAGTACCTGTAGTGGCCCCTGCCATTTTCCATGTTAAAACTGTTACGCTACAATTATCATCATATATAGGGAATGCAGGTTTAATTGATTTTATACAACTGATAATATTCGATGGACAAACAATTGTAGGCAGTATTTTTTCAATAACAGAAACAGTAAAACTGCAGGTATCAGCATTGCCGGAAGGATCAGTGGCGATGTATGTTATTTTTGTAATTCCGGCATTAAACGTTCTTGTTCCTACAAAATTTAACCCGCTTGCTGCTGAGCTAAAAACAGTAGCTCCAGTTAATTGATAGATGATCCTACTTAAGTTGCCACTATTATCACTAACCGATGGGTTATTTAGTGCTATTGATTTTGAACAGCCCGTTGTAACCTTTATTGAAGTATCATTATTGCAATTAATTATGGGTGAAATTTTATCTCTAGCTATAGTAAAATTTGCATCTGACATATCATAAAATATATTGCCTGATGCTTTTACTCTCACCCTTGCATTTGTAGTTACATTGTTTGGCACCGTAATGCTTTCACTACCATCATTTGGTGTATTTAGCTTTAAGACGATTGGAAAGGTTAATCCCCCATCAGCCGATAGTTCTATATCAACGTTGGCTGCACTTACAGGTGTTGCAGTAGTACCGGCGACATTCCATGTAACATTTTTAGTTGCACCAACCAACCAATTTACAGTTGAAGTAGTGGGACTTGTTACAACAAAAGGACCAGTAGCAGCTACTGTAACTGTCATTTCATCAAAACAAACTCCACCTCCTACTGCCTTGTTATCTCGAGCTGTTAATCTAAACTTCATTGGTCGTGCATACGAAGGCAACAATTCGCCTATAGTAGTTACATTGTTTATCTGATCACTTAATTGAGGGAAATACCGCTTCCCAGAAGCCGTAGGTGGAAACGACCTGAATAAAGGTGCCTTATTACCTACAGGTGCATTCCAATTTCCAAAAGCAGCTCCAACATCTACCTGCTCCCAGCTAAAAAGCATGGTATCGAGATCGGGATCTATGGCAGAACCGGAAAGTACAAAAGGCGTACTTTTTGGGATTACATAATTAACACCTGCATTAACCACAGGGGGTAAATTTCCTGTGGCTATTTTAACCGCACAATTATTTCCTGTACTATTGATGGTATAAGTAGCTATTTGATCAAGACTTACAGCATGAAAATATGGAATACTATGTAGTGCTAAGTCATTGGTAGCATTACAAATACCTGCATATGCCATAATGGTAATTCCGCTACCTGGTTCTGCATTCGTAATACTAGATCCGTTACCACTACAACTACCGGTTTTTGCATTAAACGTATGATCTCCGCCAAACTGATGGCCAATTTCGTGCGCCACATAATCTATATCATATCCATCTCCGGTTGGCGACGGAGAACCTGTGATACCACTTGCCTTTTGGCTATTTTTACAAATCACGCCAAGACCTGCCAGTCCGCCTCCTCCTGTACTTACCGTATGGCCGATGTCGAAATTCGTAGTGCCTATTCTGTTGGTAATTTGCGTTTGACTTTCGTTTATCAAAGTATTTGCGTTATTGTTCCCATTAAAAGGATCTGTAGAAGGACTGGTAAATACCAACAATGCATTGTTGGCTACCAAAACCAACCTAACAGCTACTTCTGTTTCGTAAACGCCATCAACCCTATTCACAGTAGTTACAATTGCAGATAATGCTTGTGATTGGGTAACAGTTGATCCTCCAATAGCCCTTGCATATTCACCAGTACATGCCATGGCCAGACGATAACTTCTCAGCGTTCCTCCAACACATTGGCTAGCATTTGTTCTGGAAACAATGACCGATTTTGAAAGTGCCTCCGGTAAAATTTCCTCTATTGGTGGTGTCTTTGGCATAAGGTCTTTCTTAAAAAAACAAGTATAGTTATCTTTTGAGTCAAAACTATATGGTTCAATATAAACTGCACCATAGAAAGGAGATAATATCTGGGCACGAAAACCAAAATCTGTCCAGTCTATCTTAATAGTGGCGAGGGGATCATCTATCCCCTGCCCGCCCAATGTTCTGAAATATGGAAACTGCTCCGACAATCCTTTTTCCATAATAGTAGTTTTTACTATTTTGAACCGACTGATTGAGCCATCAGGCATTGGAATGGTTAAAGCAACAGGGTTATTTCTTGATTCTTCAGTAAATTCATTTGGAGCCTGGTCTAATAGTTCCAACATTGCTTTAGTGTTTAGCGAAAAAGTCTGGAACTTATTTGGAATTATCTTTCTGGCATCAGGTTCACTTACAATGCGTTCAGGAGATATAGATGTCCACAAATTTTTTTGGGCAAAAATTTTATTAGTTCCAAAAACCAAAACAATAACCAGCTGAAGGAGTAAAAACTTTCTTTTCATAAGGTGTCGTTTTAATTGTGTTGAATTGAATTGAGAAATGAAGATTGAACCTCATAAATAAGGTTGGATATGAAATAAATTACCAGTAAAAAAACAATGATAAAAATACCAATTAATTGCCAATTTCAAATCAGGCATTAGATGTTGACATCATAAACCGCTATTATCCAATGCCTATAATCAAAAAAAAACAGCATTGAAATGCTGTTTTTAAATAAAGTGATGAGAATTCTATTTTACTGTAACGATTGCTCTAATCGATAGCTTAAGTGTATCACTTGTTCCGGTCCTCATTTTACCATAAATTTTATAATAAAGCTCTTTACCATTGAGATATCCCCTCAATTCAGGAGCAGCTGTAGGTGTATAGCTAATAGAGTCTGTATATACGTTTGCAAAATTATACTTCATTACTTCCACCGGAGTAGTATTAAAATCTGAGAAAAACTCAAACCTGGCAGTTTCAAATGCAGATAAATTACTAGTTGGCTTTGCATTCTTTGCAACAATCGTCATTGTTTTAACCTTGATGGATGTTACATCAGCAGCAGTAAAAGTATTGGCTGTGTTAATTCTTACAAGACTGTCAAGATCAAAATGCTGGTGAAAATCGCCAGGAATTTGTTGCTCAGGGAATGTAGAAATTGGAACAGGAATGCCTGAAATCAAAATAAAGTTTGGAATAGGCGGAAGCTTGAAGGTAAGATCTGATAAGGTTGCATCAAATCCTGCGAAACCGCCATTTCCGGTACCATCGTCTGATTTTTTACAGCTTGTGATAATTACTATTGAAGCAGTAATTACAAACAATGGAAGCAATAATTTTTTAATTGTTGTCATAAAACTTAATTTAATTTCTTTATTAGTATTAAAAAGATACAATTTTACACAATTAAATTAAATAAGAAACAATTATTTCAAAATGAAAGCAATCAACTGCCTAAATTTAAAACACATTGGATCGATATTTATCTTTCTATTGCTGTCAATATTTTTATTGTCATTCTTTTATAAAAACAATGTAATTGGGGATGGGCTTAAATCTTTTAATGCAGACAGTCTTAAGGGTTATATTAAAATACTTTCTTCTGATGAATATGAAGGAAGGAAGCCCTTTACCAGAGCAGAAACAAAAACGATTAATTATTTACAAGGTCAGTTTAAAAGATTGGGACTGCAACCAGGTAATAATGGCAGTTATTTTCAAGATATACCAATGGTAAATTTGGCCACCAATGCCGATCCTGAAATGAAAGTTGTATGTAAAACTGAATCATTCTCGTTAAAAGGGTTTGATGACTATGTAATTTGGACAGAAAAACCTGATCCAAAAATTACCATTACCAACGCTCCGCTTGTATTTGCAGGTTATGGTGTAGTAGCACCAGAATACAAATGGAATGATTATGCCAATCTGGATGTAAAAGGAAAAATAGTGGTAGTAATGGTAAACGATCCCGGTTTTGGTAGCAGAGATACGTCTATGTTTAAAGGTACTACCATGACTTACTACGGTCGTTGGACATATAAATATGAAGAAGCAGCCAGACAAGGAGCTTTAGGATGCTTGATTGTACACAATACACTTGCCGCCAGTTATCCTTTTTCTGTAGTGCAGAATAATTGGAACAGCTCAAAACTCCATTTGGATGACAGAGGAAAAAATGCAAAATACTGCGACATGGTTGGATGGGTTTCGGAAGACGCTGCTAAAAGATTGTTCAAGGCAAGTGGTCGAGATAGTTCGATACTTAGATCTGCATCCAAGCGAGGGTTCAAACCAATTGATTTAGGCCTTTCCATTTCTACAGGAATCTCAGTAAAAGCAACATACAATCTCTCTCACAATGTCATTGCCATTATACCTGGTACCAAAAGACCAGATGAATACATTATTTATACAGCGCATTGGGATCATTTAGGTTTTGGAAAGCCTGATGAAACCGGTGATTCCATTTATAACGGTGCCTTAGACAATGCAAGTGGCACTGCCGGGTTAATAGAGTTGGCAAGAGCATATAAAAGCCTTGAAACCAAACCAGAAAGAACCATCGTTTTTTTAAGTGTAACAGCAGAGGAACAAGGACTTTGGGGTTCCGCTTATTATGCACAAAATCCTATTTTTCCTATTAAAAAAACGGTTGCAAATATTAATATGGATGGATTAAATCCGGATAATAAAACAAATGATGTAATTATAGTTGGCGCAGGACAATCTGAATTAGAAGGTTATCTGGAAGATGCCGCTAAGACTCAAGGAAGGTATATTGCAAAAGAAGACCACCCTGAGGGCGGAAGCTATTACAGGTCGGATCATTTTAATTTTGCGAAAGTTGGTATTCCTGCATTGTATGCTAAAACAGGTGTTGACATAGTAGGTAAAGGAACTACTTATGGCAAAAAAGTGCATGCAGAATATGTAGAAAAGCATTATCACCGTCCTTCTGATCAATACCATGATGAATGGACATTCAACGGGGGTATTGAAGACTTAAAACTGCTTTTTTTAGTAGGCAAAAGACTGGCATCAGAAACCACCATGCCACAATGGAAATCAGGCTCGGAGTTTAAATCTATTCGTGAAAAGTGACAATAGCTCCATTTATGTAAATTTTATTTTTTAATGAAACTAACCGGCTCCCTTTTTTGATTGTCATTTAGCTTGACGAAATACAGACCTGAAGTTAAATCAGCAATTGGAATTATTAGCTTCTTTGTTCCGGGAATTAGTGCTTGTTGTCGAACTAATATTCCGGCACTGTTGTAAACGAATATTATCCGTTTCGCATCAGATGGCAACGTACTTATTTGCAAATAGTTTATTGCCGGATTTGGAAAAACCTCCACATTTTCTATTGCCTTTTCTTCTTGTAGTTGTATTTCTACTTTAGGGGCAACTGATGGCAAATTGTACTTAACCACACATACGCCCTTGCTTGCAATTCCTCCTGTGTAAATACTTCCACCTGCCAAAGCTATCCCAACAGGAAAATTGTTTGTTCGGTTTGCTGATGTGTAAAGTTTCAACCACTTTTTGTTGCCATTGCTATCAAGTGCCAACGTACCGTACATGTAAGGGTTGTAAGCTTTTCCCGCTACACCGCTAACGTAAATATTTGACTGATCATCTCCTACAATTCCATTAGGATTCTCACTTGTATTTACAGAATCCTTGAATTCATAACTCCAATTATGAATTCCATTTGAACTGTATTTACTAATTAGCCAATTCCTATTGTAGGAAGAAGCAGGCTCTAAAAATGAAGCCA
Source organism: Segetibacter sp. (assembly GCA_031424295.1). Lineage (GTDB taxonomy): Bacteria > Bacteroidota > Bacteroidia > Chitinophagales > Chitinophagaceae > Segetibacter. Next base: position 10,854 of record JANPHE010000196.1, read on the forward strand.
AAAAAGCATTACCATTTTTATCTACATGCAATGCGGATGTTGAAAAATTGGAATAAGAATGATCAGGTTCCTTTTTATACCACAACAATGCACCTTGAGGATTGTACTTCATAATCATTACCCTTGGATGATTATAAAAAGTTATTGTATCTGTTTGAGCCATGACATAAATGTTATTCGATTGATCCGTTTTCAGAAATCGAACACCTCCATTCTTTTGTGGTTCAACAAATTTTCTTGACCAAAGACTATCTCCTGTGTAACTATATTTTGCAATAAACACCTTTCCAAGCTGGTAAAGGTTTTGCTCTAAAAGCAACCCTCCAAATACAATTTCATTGTTTTTATCAACTGCAATAGAACCCATTCGCAAATCTTTTACTTTCCTTACATAGACGCTTCGTCCATTCCTGTTTATTCTATGCAAATAACCGTATGAAGTATAATCATAGGTCTTATTATTGTAAAGTTCTTCAGTGCCCGCTACCAAAATATTGCCGTTGTCCAATACAATCATTTTTGTTGGAGATTGAAGCGTATTTTTCGGCCCTTTGTAGCGATTTATCCATAGCAACGTTCCTAAAGATGAATATTTTATTGTAAACTGGTCTTCTTCTTTTACAGATTGAGTACAGATGTTGCAGAAACTATCTGAACGGGAACCCGTCACAAAAACGTTCCCATATTTATCTACTGCTACTGCATTCCCTTTTTCAAATGAATCCAATGCAGGAAAGGGATAAGATTTCACCCATTCAAAGGCTCCGTCTTTGCTAAATTTCATCAAAACAAAATGAGTAAATGCATAATAAGCACTATCCTGCTTGTAACCAGTATAATACGTATTACCCAACGAATCAGAAGCCATATCGTTCAGATAAATACTGTTGAGGGTATCGGGGGAACAAGACGCCCAAACCTGTGTCACATTTTGACCTCTAGCAGATTGGAAACAAAAAGACAGTAAAATAATAACTGATAAATTTATTTTACGCATAAATAATAGTTGAGTTAAACAATAAAGTTACCATTAACATGGCTTTTTGTATATTAATCTTTACAAACAAAGAAATGCCAAAGCTTTCAATGTAAATTATTGATTGTGATTATAAAAAATCAACGATAAAAAGCAAAGCGAAAAATGCCAACTTAGAAACAATTCTTACAAGAAAAGGCTGATTACTTTCAATAGAATTCAAAAAAAATATACATTTGGCCTCTTGGATCGTTAGCTCAGTTGGTTTAGAGCGCTGCTTTGACAGAGCAGAGGTCACTGGTTCGAGCCCAGTACGATCCACAGTTTTTTTCAACTGCTGGCAAAATTTGATGAACATTATGGTAACAACTACCAAAATAGACATTCATTCAATTGTCTACATAAAATAGTCCTCCAAATTCTCGATAAATTCGCTCCATTTGTCCTTTTCAAAACCTGAAAAAAATCACAACGATGATCAGAAACTTTCTTAAAATTCAACCATTGAATACCGATATGGCAATCCTATTGCTAAGACTCATCTTTGGAGGAATATTTATCAATTATGGCTATTCAAAAATGATGGCATATGATAAAATATTACCCCAATTTGGTGATGTAATTGGCATAGGATCAACCCTATCATTTAACCTGGTCATTTTTGCCGAGTTTGGCTGTGGTATGCTCGTAGTGCTGGGTTTCCTAACAAGATTTGCAACTATTCCCATATTCATCACAATGGCTGTTGCTTATTTTATAGCACATGCAAAAGACTCTTTTGAAAATAAGGAATTGTCTTTTTTATACCTGATAATTTCGATTGTAGTTTTTTTGTTTGGAAGCGGCAAAATATCGATTGATCAGTTGATTTTTAATCGCAAAAAATAAAGTCTTTTATTATTCGTAAAACTTCTGTATAGGAATTTTATTATTTTCCCAATGAAAATGAGAAATTTTTACTCACATTCGGGGACAAGTTTTTGGGGTAAATTTCACTCTTATATGCAGAAAGTATATACCTTACTTCATGAAACTGGGATTTTAAAAAAATGTGTCCTGTTTCAATGATTATTCATTCACCTTTAAATTAAAAAAATTATGGCAAAAGCAGCCAAAAAAGCCGCAGCAAAACCAGCACCAAAGGCAGCGGCAAAAGCTCCTAAAAAAGCCGCACCAGCTCCTAAAAAAGCAGCTCCAAAGAAAGCAGCTCCAGCACCTAAAAAAGCTGTAGCAGCTCCAAAAAAAGCAGCTCCTAAAAAAGCTGTAGCAGCTCCAAAGAAAGCTGTAGCTAAAAAAGCAGCTCCTAAAAAAGCAAAAAGAAAACCAAATGCAGCCTTTATGGCTCCACTTACTGCCAGCGCAGCCCTTGCAGAAGTTATTGGTTCTAAACCAATGCCTAGGACAGAGATTGTAAAGAAAATATGGGAATATATTAAGAAGCACGATTTGCAGGATAAAAAGAATAGAAGAAATATCAATGCCGATGCCAAACTAAAACCTGTTTTTGGTGGTAAAGCCCAAATCTCAATGTTTGAATTAGCCAAATTGGTGAACAGCCATGTAAAATAATTCAAAAGAAAAATAATAAAAATGCCGCTTAAATAATTAGGCGGCATTTTTATTAAATAGCTGTTACAAAAAGTGATCGCCAAATTTCAATAACAAACTAATCTCTCATTCTTCCTTTCCTTACTTCCCATTAATACTTATTAACAAGTTTATACCAATTAGGACTACTGAAAAAGATCATGATGTAAACGTGAATTTTGGACGCCAACTTTCTATAGCTTTACATTTAATACTTCATTAAATAAAGAAGTTTATGCTTAACGATTTCACTAAATCGCTATTTACCAATAACGAAGGCAAGAAGCTAACTCCTAAGCAATTGATTATGAAGCACATATTTGATCCCAAACATGTTGTTACAGATGAAGAATTAAGTCAACTGGATTTAGGCTTCAAAATGGTTATAAATGATACGTCGAGGGATGAACTCAAAACCCAATTAAGACCAGCTTAAAATTTCCGTTTACTCCGCTTTGTTTTTTCAGCCCTTTTTGTGAATAGCTCGAATATTTATTGAAACCCCCTCCCGCCTGTTAATACTGAATATACCTTAGGCATTGTTTTTCTTAATGCCCACCCAATCAAAATACAAAATAGAATAACTAACACCGGTAGTACAAAAAACGTAATGATTCTATAATATGGAAGAAAACCAATTATCCTAAAAAATGGATCAATAAAGTAAGTTATCAGAGGCACATGCAAAGCATAAATGATAAATGAAAATGATGACAACTTAACAAACCAATACTTTCCCATCAGGTATTTAACCAATCCATTACACCCAAACCAAACTACCAATAACCCTAATAGAATAGTGACCTTGTGAAGAAAAGAAAACATGAAAAACCTACCTGCATTTATATATTGTACATCAAATGCAAGCCATGTTTTAAAACCGGCAATAACAACAAAAAGTAAAACAGCTGTTGGCAGATTAAGCCATTTAGGTTTAACCTCAACATCTTTTTGATTTTTACAAAGCCAGATACCTAGGCTAAAAAACAACAATCCCTCGCCTTCCAATAAAATAGCACCAAATGTAGAAAGCCAAAAAAAGCCGAAAATGGCAAAGATAATTATTGGTGCTTTGATTACACCTTTTAACAACCAAGGATAAAGCAAATTATAAATAAACAAGCAACGCAAAAACCACAACTGAAACGAAGTGGGCCACAAAATAGCAGAAACCCATTCCGCAATTGAATAGTCCCCAAATTTTTTATCAGAAGGTTGCAGATGGGTATTATAAACAATATCCCTTGTCACCATCCAATTTGCTAATAGAATCGCTATTAATAATCCAATAATACTCCAGATAAAATATGGTAGTAATAAAGTGCGAGTCCTTTTTCTAATTCTTTCCCAATGTGGTGTTTCATCATGCATTGCAAACAAGTAACCTGATATGGCGAATAACATTGGTATTCTAAAACGAAAAATACCATTGGCAAGAAAGTACTCTGTGAATGTCGTAAAATTGAGAGGCTCATCCACAAGAGTCCATGGCTGCATATAGCGATCATGCAAGTTATAACCATGCACAAACACCAACAGTACCATACTAAAGAAGCTGTAAAACCTGAATTTTTTAGAAAGGAATGTATTCATGACCTGCAAATTATAAATGAGCATACATTTTTAACTCAATTCTTTTCAAATGGCAATAAACAAGGAAGAAAGGATAATTTCCAGTTATCTGAAAATATCCAACTTATTGATATCTGCTCTGTATTTTGATGGTAGAATAATTGCTTTGACTAAGGCATCTAATTTAAGTACTCTAAGCAACTTGTAGAGTACAATAAAGGGCATTATGAAAGAAAATTTTCGCATCCTCATTAACAACTGAACATGTTTTGGAACTACTAACATTTGTCCTTCATGTAAAATCCAATACCTCACCTTACCAAGCTGCTTCTTATACTGCTTCAAGAGATCAATTGTATAAGCACTCTCTGCCAGGTCATTTTGTAAATGTTCTTTACGCATTACCATCCACTGGCTATATGATTTAGGTAGCCCAACTAAATTCATTCGTTCACCAACCCTAAAAAACACATCAAAAACTTCTTCTTTTTCGTACAAAGTCAACTTACGTTCCAACAATTCGAAAGACCTGATGGAATAGTCAATCAACATAAACAAAACATCTCTGTAGGCCCAATCGGGTATGCTTGCGCCACGGCTTTTCTCTACCGAAGCATGAATGGCAGCAATGGTGTCAATGGCCTTTAATGCTGCTTCTTTTTCAGAAAAGACTATTTTTCGGGCATAGCTAACCGTTGAGAATAACCGGCCAACGGGATCAGCAGGTAACTTGCCGGTGAAGTATAACCAATCCACAGCCTTGTTTAGTGCAAATTCAGCAGCCGCACCACCGAAGATGAATAGGATGGTATCGGCCTTGCCCCATATCAGTCGGACAATAGAATCTTTTGGTACAAAATATTCCATAAACATTCCTGGATTTTAGTTAGACCCATAACCACCATGAAGTGACCTGAATAAAATTAATTCTTAAAGAACCCAAACAGCAATAACCCATTCACAAATCACTTCAAATATTGAGTTAGATAATCTGTTACTTTCTGATACAAATGCGCTCTGTCTTTTCCCAACACATTGTGTTCGTGCCCTGGATAGATCATGTAATCGACCTGAATGTTTTTGTCAATGGCGGCCCGAACAAATTTTACTGAATGTTGTTGCAGCACTACAGGGTCTTGTTGCCCATGTATGATCAATAACTTACCCCTTAATTTATCTACTTGTTTGGT
>JANPHE010000197.1:0-18715 GCA_031424295.1 Segetibacter sp.
AAAATAAAAGAAGGAAAAGTTGGTGGGTTGTTCAATATTAAAGGCGTTGAAAAAATCAAAGAAGTACAAAGAATCGCAGTTGAAGAAAGTCGCTTGAAGATTCCCCTGCTTTTTGGAATGGATGTCATACATGGTTATCAGACAGTCTTTCCAATTCCGCTAGCACTGTCATCTAGTTGGGATATGGAGTCTATAAAACTTTCGGCTAGCATAGCAGCAAAAGAAGCTAGTGCCGATGGTATCTGTTGGACATTTTCTCCAATGGTTGACATTGCCCGTGACCCTCGTTGGGGAAGAATAGCTGAAGGCAGTGGAGAGGATCCTTACCTTGGTTCTCTTATTGCTAAGGCAATGGTACAAGGCTACCAAGGCGACGATCTGGCTCGCAACAACACTATAATGGCTTGCCTTAAACACTTCGCATTGTATGGTGCTGCAGAAGCAGGCAGGGATTACAATACAACAGACATGAGTCGGATAAGAATGTACAACGAGTATTTTCCTCCATACAAAGCAGCTTTAGATGCAGGTTGTGGCAGCGTAATGACTTCCTTCAACGAAGTGGACGGAATACCTGCTACCGGCAGCCGATGGCTGATGACAGATGTGCTGCGTAAACAATGGGGATTTAAAGGATTTGTTGTTACTGATTATACTGCTATCGAAGAAATGATGTACCACGGAATGGGAAATTTAGAAACGGTTTCTTCCTTAGCACTCAAGGCAGGGGTAGATATGGATATGGTTGCTTCTGGTTTTTTAAACACACTGAAAAAATCTTTGGCTGAAGGAAAAGTTACGCAAGTAGAAATTGACCAAGCTTGCCGAAGAATTTTGGAGGCTAAATATATGCTTGGCTTATTTGATGACCCTTACCGTTATTGCGATATTGCTCGTTCTAAAATAGATGTCTACACGGATGAAAACCGTAAAGTGGCCCGAGAAATAGCTACCAAAACATTTGTGCTATTAAAAAATCAGGGGAATGTATTACCATTAAAGAAAACGGGTACTATTGCTTTGATAGGACCATTGGGCAATAACAAGGAAAATATGCCGGGTACCTGGAGTGTAGCTGCGGACTTTACCAAATCTACAACTTTGCTAGAAGGCATACAAAGTGTAGCTGCCGATGTAAAGATCATTCAGGCAAGAGGTGCAAATATTTATACTGATCCTAAGCTAGATGAAAGGGCTGCGATATTCGGTAAGAATACTTACCGCGATGCACGTCCGGAATCTGAAATGATAGCCGAAGCTGTAGCCGCCGCCAATCAAGCAGATGTAGTTGTAGCAGCATTGGGAGAAGCTGCAGAAATGAGCGGTGAGTGTTCTAGCCGTACTGATATTAATATTCCCGAAAATCAAAGGGAATTGCTCAAGGCGTTGCTTTCAACCGGTAAGCCTGTTGTCCTCGTTTTATTTACCGGAAGGCCGCTTACTATTAATTGGGAAAATAAAAATATTCCCTCCATTCTCAATGTTTGGTTTGGTGGAAGTGAAGCGGGTGCAGCTATAGCCGATGTTTTGTTTGGCGATGTGAATCCTTCAGGCAAATTGTCTGCTACCTGGCCTCAGAATGTAGGACAAGTGCCACTCTTTTACAATCACAAAAATACAGGCAGACCCTTACCTGAAGGTAAATGGTTCGAGAAGTTCAAAAGCAATTACACGGATGTTAACAATGATCCACTTTATCCTTTTGGCTATGGATTAAGTTATACAACTTTTAGTTACAATGACATTCGCTTGAATGACACAACAGCAATTGGTAATCAGCGATTAAAAGCTTCCATTGACATTACCAATACAGGATCTGTAGCAGGAGAAGAAATTGTTCAATTATATATTCGGGATGTTGTTGGAAGTATTACCCGGCCTGTAAAAGAACTGAAAGGTTTTGAGAAAGTACTGCTGAAAGCAGGTGAAACCAAAACAATCACTTTCACCATCTCTCCACAAGACCTCAAATTTTACAACTACGATCTAAAATATGATTGGGAAGCAGGAGATTTTGAAATCATGATAGGTTCAAATTCCAGAGATGTAGAGAAAGTAAAAGTTTCCTGGGTGAAGTAAGTGACTGATGGAACTAAAAAACGCTAATACTTTGAATAGACCTTTAAAAATATTATATTTGGACTATGAAAACATTGACACCAAATATACCAGACTCCGTAGATGTAGATAATCGAGACCTTGCGATGCTTGTTTCAACTCGTCTCTACGAACAAGGTAGACTTTCTCTCGGACAAGCGGCAGAAGTTGCAGGCTTGACTTAGCGGACTTTTGCTGAATTGCTTGGTAGCTATGGGGTGTCTATATTCAATTTTCCTGCACCAGATTTATCTAGGGATGTCGCAAATGCATAAGACAATTATTTCAGATACCAGTTGTTTTATTATTCTGACAAATATTGGCGAACTTGAGCTATTACATAAAGTTTACGGGCAAATTCTAACAACGGTTGATATTGCAAATGAATACGGTGAAACACTTCCTGAATGGGTTGAGATAGTAACTGTGAAAGATAAGTATAGACTGCTACTATTGGAAATGCAAATTGACAGAGGCGAAGCTAGTGCAATAGCTTTGGCTCTTGAAACACCAAACAGTACAATTATTTTAGACGACTATAAAGCTAGAAAAATTGCTGACCAACTAACTCGGCTTAATTTTCACAGGAACAATTGGTGTAATTGTCAAAGCTAAACTCAATGGAATAATTTCATCTATTAGGCCTCTTCTTGAAAAAATAAAGCAAACAGACTTCCGTTTGTCAGCTGAAATTGAATTACTTGCATTAAAGGAAGCTAAGGAGTAGAACCAAAAAACGGACTTCACCCTTTAGAGAATTCGATTATATTCTATTGATGAACAGTGGACTTTAATTTATTTTAATCTGACTTAAAATTAATAAGGAAAAAAAGGTAAATGTCTCAATTGTTTGAGCTGTCAATTCAAATTTTTCCATGAAATAATCTTTGAACACACCATTAGCTTCCTACATTTGCAATTACTTTAAATAGCTTGCTATATGTCTGAAATTGCCACTCCACGTTATACTGCAGAAAAATATAAAACACCTACGGGTACTACGCTCAACTGTAAGGGTTGGGTACAAGAAGCCGCCTTGCGCATGTTGCTCAACAATCTAGATCCTGATGTTGCAGAGCGGCCGGAAGAATTGATAGTCTATGGCGGAAGAGGAAAAGCTGCCCGTAATTTTGAATGCCTGGATCGCATAATTGCTTCGCTTAAAGACCTTGAAGAGGATGAAACGTTGCTAGTTCAGAGTGGCAAGCCGGTTGGCATTATGCGTACTCATAAAGATGCGCCAAGGGTGCTCATCAGCAATAGCCAACTCGTTCCAAATTGGGCCACATGGGAGCATTTTACAGAACTCGAAAAGAAGGGTCTGATGATGTATGGTCAAATGACAGCCGGTAGTTGGATATACATCGGATCGCAAGGAATTGTACAAGGTACCTACGAGACTTTTTCTGCTGTTGCCAATAAACATTTTGGGGGTTCATTAAGCGGAACACTCAATGTAACTGCCGGTCTCGGTGGTATGGGTGGAGCTCAACCACTTGCCATCACTATGAACGGTGGTGTATGCCTTGTGGCCGAAGTAGAAGAATGGCGCATAGATAAACGAATAGAAACGAGGTATCTTGATGAAAAAATAAAAGGAATAGACGATGCAATAGATCGTGCCTTGGAAGCTAAGAAAAATAGGGAAGCAGTGAGCATTGGAGTGCTTTGCAACGCTGTGTTTTTATTGGAAAGATTGTTAGAAAGAAAAATACATGTTGACACGCTTACTGACCAAACGAGTGCCCACGATCCACTGATAGGATATGTTCCGCACAACCTCACCAATCACGAAGCTAATGTATTGAGAGAGCAACATCCTGATCGATACATTGCCTTTGCATACGAGAGTATGAAACTGCATGTAGAACTCATGTTGGAATTGCAGAAAAAAGGGGCCATTACATTTGATTATGGAAATAATATAAGAGCCCGTGCTTCGGAAATGGGACTAAAACATGCCTTCGATTTTCCGGGGTTTGTTCCCGCTTACATCCGTCCATTATTTTGCGAAGGAAAAGGACCTTTCAGATGGGCGGCACTCAGTGGCGACCCTAACGATATAGCAGTAACGGATGAAGTTATTTTGCAGCTTTTTCCTGAGAATGAAAGCCTGATTCGTTGGATGAAAATGGCCAAAGAAAGAATAGCCTTTCAGGGACTGCCTGCACGCATTTGCTGGCTTGGTCAGGGCGAAAGGGAAAAGGCTGGATTGGCCTTTAATGAACTCGTAAGAACAGGAAAAGTAAAAGCCCCTTTAGTAATAGGAAGAGATCATTTGGATACGGGTTCAGTTGCTTCACCCAATCGTGAAACGGAAGCTATGCTAGATGGTTCTGATGCGGTAGCTGACTGGCCAATATTAAATGCATTGGTTAACACTGCCGGAGGTGCTAGTTGGGTCAGCCTTCATCACGGTGGAGGTGTTGGTATGGGTTATAGTATTCATGCGGGCATGGTAATAGTAGCCGATGGAACTGATGAAGCAGAAGCAAGGCTAAAACGCGTACTAAGGAACGATCCGGGAATGGGTGTGATCAGACATGCAGATGCAGGTTATGACATAGCCATAGAAACCGCTAAAAAACATGGATTGAATTTGGAAGAAAGGTTGGGGGAGTAGTGGGTAAAGAAGAAGATCATGGAAGAAGGGTCATTGAAGAAGATCATGAAAGAAGAAGGTCATAGAGAGTTATTAGGAGTCATGGGAGGTTATTGGAAAAAGGTCATTTAAGTCATAGCCCGGCCCCTGTTTACTGACCACTGTCTTCTTTCTTCTCACTACTGTCCACTGTCCACTGACTACTGACCAATTTCTCCTAACAAACAACTCACTAAAATATGTCTACACTAATATCAAATATAAAAAGCATCATCAACGTACGAGAAGGAAAAGCGCCACTTCGTGGAAAGGAGTTGGCTGTTCTGCCTTGTATTGATAACGGTTACATAATTATTGAAGGTGAAGATATTGCCGAAGTTGGTAAAATGGATGATCTCATTCATGCGCATTCTTCCTTTTCAGAATCTTATGATGCCGAAGGAAAATTCGTACTGCCTTCGTGGTGCGACAGCCATACACATTTGGTATTTGCAGGGAGCAGAGAGCATGAATTTGTAGATAAAATAAACGGGCTTTCTTATGAGGACATAGCTGCAAAAGGCGGCGGCATTTTGAACTCTGCAAGAAAGCTGAATGACACCTCCGAAGATTACTTATATGAACAGTCTTTTACAAAATTGCAACAGGTTATCCGCATGGGTACAGGATGTATAGAAATCAAAAGCGGATATGGATTGAGCGTTGAAGGTGAGTTGAAAATGTTGCGGGTTATTAAAAGGCTGAAGCAAAACTCCAATGCTGAAATAAAAGCAACGTTTTTGGGTGCGCATGCTGTACCGGCCGATTTTAAAGAAGATAAGGAAGGCTACATTAATATGATTATTGATGACATGTTGCCAGCCATTGCAAAAGAGCAATTGGCAGATTATATAGATGTATTTTGCGAGCAAGGATTTTTTACGCCACAAGAAACCGAACGTATTTGCACGGCAGGATTGAGGTATGGGTTGAAACCAAAAATCCATGCAAATCAATTGCATGTTTCGGGTGGGGTAGAGGCAGGTATAGCTGTAGGTGCTATTAGTGTGGATCACCTGGAAGCAATGGATGATAAAGCTATACAAGCACTTGCTGCATCAGCTACAATTGGTACCATGTTGCCTACTGCGGCTTTCTTTTTGCGAATGCAATACCAACCCGCACGCCAACTCATCAATGCAGGTTGTGCTGTAGCATTGGCATCCGATTACAATCCCGGTTCTTCACCATCAGGCAATATGAATTTTGTGGTAGCACTTAGTTGCATTCAAATGAAAATGCTACCCGAAGAAGCCATTAATGCCGCTACCATAAACGGTGCCTGCGCTATGGAACTTCAAGATATTGCCGGCTCTATATACAAAGGGAAAAAAGCTAACTTTATCATTACCCAACCTATGCCTTCATTGGTATATATGCCCTATTCTTTTGGGAATAATTTAATTTACAAAGTAATGTTGCGCGGGGCGTGGGTGGATTAAAATTTTAATTTACCGTAAAATAATACCGCACATAAGTGTCAGCAGCCTTGTCTTCGATTTCCATTTCTACTTTGGCAGCCGTTTTATTATAAATAACATAGTAATCACCTACATGAGGATCTGTTCCTTTGGTCCAGAAATACAGGTTTATTCCCCGTAAACGGTAAGAATATACTTTGTTAGGAATTGCATAGATAGTCAATACCCGATTGGTGTCAATCATGATATCTTCACCCGTTCCTAAACCTTTTATACTTACCGAAGCTTTGCCATTTGTTGTAGTTTTTATACTGTCGCATACGAGGTATTTTCCTTTTATATTGTCAATATTGACCTCAGGCTCTTCTTTTTTACAAGAAATAAAAAAAGCAATTAAAAGTATTGGAAACAAAATTTTCATAAACAAATTATTATTTTCACAGCGACGGGACTAAATTACATCAATATTTGAAACAACATATGCAACAGAAAATATTATTATTACCGAAATATTGCTTATTGCTCATCTTGGTTTGTATAAGTTTTTGCAATTGTTTACTGGCACAGGAAAAAGTGTTTGGCAAAGAAGTTTCCATCAGGTTTGACAATGATTTTTTTGCTGGACGAGGTACAGATAAGTATTATACAACGGGGCTTTTTATTTCCTATTCTAAATTAGCGAAGGCTAAAAAACCATCTATTGTAAAAAAAATAAACACTTTTGAAATAGGGCAACGTGTATATACTCCCGGACAGCGAAACGTATATGTTGTAAAAGAGTTGGATAGGCCCATCACAGGGTATTTGTATGGGCAATATGGGATTTCCTATTTTAAACAAAACAACCGGATCTTTAAGTTAGGGGCATCTGTAAGCACAGTCGGACCGGCAGCTTTAGGGCAGGAAATACTAGATGCATTCCACCCATTTATAAAGATAAACAGCGACTATTGGGATTGGATGTTTGAGTACCAGTTGAAGAATGAACCCGGCATAAACTTGCACGGTAGTTATGCAATGAGCCTATTAAAGAACGAGGGGTTACTACAGATTACTCCGTTGACCAATGTATCATTAGGAACATCCATTACAAACCTTTCCCAATCTGTGGTCTTTAGATTTGGCAAAGAAAATGCTATGTACCAAAGTACATTTTGGGGAAGCCGAATACAGTCTGCCAATGAAGCAAAGCCAAAGCATAAAGTAGAGGTTTTTGGGTATTACCAACCGGAGTTGATGCTTCAGGTTTACAATGCAACCATACAAGGAGGTATGTTTATCAAAGACAAAGGTCGAATAGTATCAAAACCCAAACCGGTCGTGCTTAGTCACCGTTTTGGGGTCATGTTGGCCAACAACCGATATTCCGGCGGTTTTCACCTAAGCTATCAAGGCAAAGAATCGAAGTCTCAGTTTGATAGCCATATTTTTGGAGGAATAAATCTTGCTTATCGCTTTCGCTAAAGAAATTTATCAACTTTTTGGGAATAAGTATAAGGGAAAAAATAATTTGTCCCCTGCTATTTGCAATATATTTGCCGCATCATGAAAATAAAGGTTTATACAGGCTTTTTAGCTTTGGTAACTATAGCAGTTACAAGTTGCAGCAGCACCCAACCCGGCGAAGAAAAAAAGGGAGACTCTACTACAGCCACTCCCGCAAAAATCGTTCAACCATGGCAGAAGCCATTAGACAGTGCATTGTACGATAAGCTCTATATGGCACTAGCAAATGGAGATACCACAGGTAAATGGCCTGCTAAAACAGTTTATCCCTTGCCCGGGGCTATTCTGCCTTTTAATAGAATAGTTGCATACTACGGTAATTTGTATTCTAAGAAAATGGGTATTCTTGGAGAGTTGCCAAAAAATGAAATGTTGGCTAAGTTGAAAGGGGAATGTGCAAAATGGCAGCGGGCAGATAGTACTATACCTGTCGTTCCCGCTTTGCATTATGTATCAATAACAGCACAAGGTGCGCCGGGAAAAGACGGGAAATACAGATTGAGAATGCCGCATGCACAAATAGACACGATCGTAAAATGGGCTAATGAAATAAACGGCCTTGCATTTGTAGATGTTCAGGTAGCACAAAGCAATCTGCAAACAGAAGTTCCTTCTCTGGAACCATATATGATGATGCCCAATGTACACTTAGGAATAGATCCTGAGTTTTCTATGAAAAATGGAGAAAGGCCCGGGACCGTCATTGGTACTTTTAATGCAGATGATATCAACTATACCATAGACTATCTGGCAGGAATTGTGAAGAAAAATAATCTTCCTCCAAAAATATTGGTGATTCATCGTTTTACCCAAGGGATGATAAGGATGTACCAGAATATTAAAAAAGTATCTGAAGTGCAGGTGGTGATAGATATGGATGGTTGGGGAGATAAAATATTGAAAAAGTCTTCTTACATCTTGTATGTTTATCGTGAGCCTGTACAGTACACTGGTTTTAAATTGTTTTATAAAAACGATATCAAGAAAGGAGGACAAGCCCAGTTTTATTCTCCTGAAGAATTGTTGCAGTTTACGCCAAAACCAATTTACATACAATATCAATAAGGTATTTGGAAGGTGTTGTCACCAACCGAAAATAGCTAAAGATCAAATGGTTTTTAGCTATTTTTTTGAGCGAACCATCGGAATAAACATTCGTGATAAAAATTAATGACGCAGCACAATAAGCTTCAGTCATGTCAGAAAAAAAAGTATTTGAAATGAAAAAATTATTTCTATCTATTGCATGCTTTGCAGCTTCTTTCGCATTATTTGCGCAGCAGGACACTGTATTTTTGAAAAAGGAAAGTAAGAAGAAAGTGATTACCGATAGGCAGCCTCAAATGGTTTTTGCAGAATTGGGTGGTCCTGGAATTGCACTTTCTGCAAACTATGACAGAAGAGTTACTAAAGAAACCGGCGGATTTGGATATAGGATTGGACTGGGTTATAGCTTCACAAATGATTTTAAGTTTACAACAATACCGGTGGGAGTTAATTATCTCGTGGGAGACAAATCCAGGGGGCGTTTTTTCGAAGTTGGGTTGAATGGAACAATGATTTTAATAAACGAAGACATTTATAACGATGGTTTTTTTACGGTTGATAATGTCGACAACCAAAAGAATACCTTGTTTATGACCTCTTTATTATTTGGTTACAGAAGCCAGCCCATTCGTGGGGGCTTTAGTTTCAGAGGTGGCGTAATGCCTGTGTTTATTGAAGGGGAAACCGGTATTGGCGCTTATTTAAGCTTTGGGTATAATTTTTAATAATACTTTGGTTTATTGATTAAAATTAACTTCTAGTGATAATATTGAAAAACATTGTGGCGTATTAAAAAAGGAACGATATTTAAAACCGTTCCTTTTTTATTGTAAGATTTATATAATCAATTAAGCATTCACTTCTGCTATTGGCTCACCTACTACCATTTGTGCAGCAGGTATAACATGTTCTTTTGTAACTTTCAGTTTGCCACGGTTGGCTCTTGCAACCCTTGAATAGATGGATAATTTTTTATCAAATAAAAAGCGGAAAAGCAAACCTGTATAAGAAGTATGATAACCCAAGGTGTCATAATAATTACTAGCTATCTTTCTTACTTTTGGCAACTTATCCCATGATATGGAAGGGAAATCGTGGTGCTCATTGTGATAACCAACATTAAGGTTTACTGTGTTTAACGGTCCATAGTAGCTTTTGGTTTCCTGGTCACCATGGGTGAGATAATGTTCCTGTACCCAACGGGCACCCAAAGGATGTAATCCCACCGAAAAGAAAAATCCTGCCACCAAAAACACTGTACTTTTTGCACCTAAAAAATAGATGACGGCGCCAATAAACAGAATCTGAACAATCCAGTTAATGACTGTATAACGATCCCAAATGTCTATTTCTTTGGTTAAACGGATGGGTCTGAGTAATTGAAATATCGGATAAAACAACAACCACAAAGCTTTACCGATGGTTGAGTTGTCGATCAACTTTGCTTCCCATTTAAAGGGCATATCAGCATCCAATTCTTCTACTCCTTGAAATGAGTGGTGCTTGATATGGTATTTCTGAAAAGAAACTGAACTGGGAAAAACCAATGGCAAATTGGCAAGGATGCCAGACCAAGTATTCAATATTCTTTTTTTGAACAACAGATTGTGCGCACATTCGTGAATGCATACAAATAATGTGTGGCAGGCAAATGCACCTACAAAATAAGCACCTACAAAAATCATCCACCAAGGAGCGTCTTTTAATAAAAATGCACCTGTAACTTGAACAGCAACGCACAATAGTATAACAAAAAAAGTATAGGGATTACGACCTATCAGTTTTCTGATTTCTGGATGCTCCGTAATGATTTCTTTTGTCCGCAGTTTGTGTGGCTCACTTTCATTCGACCACTTAAAGCTCTTTTCCAAATTAATAGTTATATTGATTAATAAATATGATTACAAAGTAAAATAAAAAATCTAAATAGCAAATTGATAACAAACACCTAATGTCTAAAATTGTTGACTAATCCTGACTAATTACTGTATTTTTATTGGCCAATTGACCACATGCTGCATCTATATCTTTTCCCCTGCTTCTTCTAAGTCGTGCATTTACCCTGGCTTTTGATAAGTGATTGATAAATTTCTCCACTGTTTCTTCATCCGGCTTGCTAAAATCGGCAGCATCTATGGTATTGTATTCTATAATGTTCACCAAATCTGCGGGTACTTGCCTGTAAACCTTAATCAATTCATCCGCATCTTTCAGGCTGTCGTTAAAGCCTTTAAACAGGATGTATTCTAATGTGATTTCGTTTCCGGTTTCTTTATAAAAATAATTAAGTGCTTCGATCAATGCTTTGATATTGTTGGACTCATTGATGGGCATAATTTCATTTCGCTTGATGTCATTAGCAGCATGAAGACTGAGTGCCAGGTTAAATCTTACTTTATCATCGCCCAATTGCATTATTTGTTTGGCAACGCCTGCTGTTGAGACGGTTATTCTTCTTGCACTCATTCCCAAGCCTTCAGGAGAAGTGATTTTTTCAATGGCTCTAAGTACATTTTTATAGTTGAGCAATGGTTCGCCCATGCCCATGAATACAATGTTGCTTAGTTTTTTATTGAAAACCCTGTTTGCCTGTTGATTGATCAATACGACTTCATCGTAAATTTCATCAAAATCAAGGTTGCGTTTGCGATCCATGTAGCCGGTTGCACAGAATTTACAGCTAAGGCTGCATCCTATTTGAGAAGAAACACAAGCGGTTTGTCTTTCATCTGCCGGAATAAGAACACCTTCCACCAAATTGCCATCAACTGTTTTAAACCTGCTTTTTACTGTTCCATCAGCACTGTACTGAGTAGTTTCTACTTGTAAGGCAGGCAAAGAAAAGTGTTCGTTTAATTTAGCCCTTAGTTCTTTACTAAGGTTGCTCATGGCCTCAAATGTGTGAGCGTGCTTTTGCCAAAGCCATTCATAAACCTGTTTGGCTCTAAACTTCTTTTCACCTAATTGTTCGAAATACTGTACCAGTTCGTCAAATGACAGATGACGAATATTCTTTGCCGATTTCATGGAACAAAGGTACAATAGCCGCTTATTAATTAAGACAGATTACCTGTAAAGTTTTCTCAAATACGACCATTCTCCGCATTATTCCATGCCAGTTGGGACATTTCAAACCTTATTTCTCCGCTTTTGGTGATGCCTGTTGGCTCCCATCCGGCTTTTATATAGAACTGTTCCGCTCGGGAAGCCGGGGCTGTTGACAACCATATTGTTTGCTTGTTTTGACTAAAAAACCATTTTAACATGGTGTCATGCAATGCCCTGCCAATACCTCTTTTATCAAAGTCTGGATGAACAAACAATGCCCAAATATTATTATCGTCAATATCGATAATGGCAAAACCACGAATTGTATTTTCTATTTCACAAACCCAGCCTTTTCCATGATTGGTAAGAAAGTATATATAGTCAGCCTCCGTAACCAAAGAAGGATTATTCAATACATTTTCTTTTACGGAAATCCTAATTTCATGCATGGCTGGTATATCGCTAACTTTAGCAGTACGGATGTTCATTGATAATAATTTAATTTAAGCTGCTATTATTACTCTTAGGTTATTTCCGGATGAAGAACACTAAATATTGCAAAAGTGCATTGGTAAAATGGTCTTTTAACCTTTCTTGTGATGCAATAGCCGCCATTCTTCTTCTAAAATACTCATTTCCCAAAGACTCCAATAGCTTCCATCTTCATATTTAAGTACATCTCTCATTAAGCCTTCCTTTACAAAACCACATCTTTCATAACATTTGATTGCAGCTTGATTAAAATCGTACACACCCAAGCTTACACGATGCAGTTTCAAATCTTCAAAAGCTATTTTTAAAACGGCATTAATCATTCCACTACAAGCACCTTTTCCTCTTTCCGCAGTATTTCCAATAAGTACCCTGCTGATACGGCCAGAATTATTTTTCTTACTTACACTTCCCAAAGAAATATGACCAACTGTTTCACCATTTATTGAACTGATCGCTTTATACACGAAAACGTCTGAAGAATATATATTATTGGTTTCATCAATATACCAGTCAAGGCTGTCCTCAGTTAATGGGTATTTAAACAATGAACCTGCCCAATTGATCATGAGGTGCTCGCTGTCTATCCATTGCATTAGTTGTGTAAAATCTTCTTTAGAAAAATATTCCAGTTTGATCATGAACGTAAAAGTTGGGAATTAGTACTATAAAAAATAAATAGTAAATGATGATTTTTTTTGTTACGAGATACCCAAATATATGTTTAGTTTCTCTTTCTTTTTTTGAAATTATTTTTCCCTTTTCCCTTTTGTATTTGGACTTATTATCTTCGCCCTACTTATGACAGGAAAAAAACCGATTGTAATGAGTGGGATCAGGCCCACCGGCTATTTGCACCTTGGCAATTATTTTGGTGCTATCCGCAATTATGTTCGTATGCAAGATGAATTTGAATGCTTCTTTATGGTAGCTGACTTACATTCTCTAACCACCCATCCTGATACCAAAGAATTGAAAGCAAATGTGATGCGAGTGCTTGCTGAAAACATTGCATGCGGGGTAGACCCTGAAAAAGCAGCATTTTATTGCCAAAGTCATTTGTATGAAACAAGCGAACTGTATTTATACCTGAATATGATGGCTTATAAAGGTGAGCTGGAAAAAACAACTACTTTTAAAGACAAGGTTAGACAAAATCCTGAAAATGTAAATGCGGGATTGTTGACCTATCCTGTATTACAAACAGCAGACATCATTATTCATCGTGCAACTTACGTTCCGGTTGGTAAAGACCAGGAACAACACCTGGAGATGGCTCGGAATTTTGTAAATAGGTTTAACCATAGGTATGGAGAGGTGTTTCCTGAGCCGAAGGCGTTTAATTACGATGACCAGTTGATAAAAGTGCCAAGCTTAGACGGAACCGGCAAGATGAGCAAAAGCGAAAATCAAATGGCCACTTTGTACCTGGCTGATAGAGATGATATCATTCGTAAAAAAGTAATGAAGGCAAAAACGGATGGCGGTCCAACTGAGCAAAATTCTGCGAAACCAGATTTTATTGAAAATATTTTTCTCTTGATGAGGTTGGTTTCTACAGATGATGTAATTAATAAATTTGAAAATGATTTCAATAATTGCACCATTCGATACGGAGATATGAAAAAGCAGCTGGCGGAGGATATGGTTCAGTTTATCAGCCCAATACGGGAGAAAGTTGATGGGTTATTGGCAAATGAAGCTTATCTGAAACAAGTGATGGAAATAGGGGCAGAAAAGGCAGGAAAAAGCGCAAAAGCAACCATGGATATTGTTCGTGAGGCTATCGGTTTAAAATACTTTTAGCCTATTCGCAAAAAACTATTATTTTAGACAACTCACAAGCAAAACTCCGGAAAACTTCCAGATGGCAAAATCACCAAAACCTAAGCACATAGCGATTGCGGGCAACATAGGCGCAGGCAAAACTACATTGACTGAAGCATTAGCAAAGCATTATAAATGGATCCCTCAATTTGAGGATGTAGCCAACAATCCATATCTAAACGATTTTTATGAAGACATGCCCCGATGGAGTTTTAACCTGCAGATTTATTTTTTGAACAGCAGGTTGAATCAATTGTTGGATATAGAACGTGGTACTGAAACAATTATTCAGGACAGAACCATTTATGAAGATGCCAATATTTTTGCGCCAAACCTTCACGATATGGGTTTGATGAGCAAAAGGGATTTTGATAATTATTATCTTTTTTTCCAGACGCTAAAGTCCATGGTAAAGCCTCCTGATTTATTAATTTATCTGCAGGCTTCTGTACCAACATTGGTTGGGCAAATTCAAAAGCGTGGAAGAGAGTATGAAGAAAATATACGGCTCGATTATCTTAAGAAACTCAATGAATATTACAACAAATGGATAGCCGGTTATCGGGAAGGTCCATTGCTAATCATTGATGTAGATAAGAATAAGTTTGCTGAGAAAGAGGAAGACATGGGTGAGATCATCAATAAAATAGATGCGCAGTTGTTTGGTTTGTTTTAATTAAAATTTACAGCACTAATGGATTTTGTACTACCGGGTTTTGGATTTTTTTTCTGGCCAATTTTTCTTATGGTCAGCGCTCTATTGTTATGGGCGTTAATTGATTTGCTGAAGGGAGAATTTAGTAGTACAATTTCAAAGATTGTTTGGCTGTTATTAATTATCTCAGTTCCGGTTATTGGCCCCATCCTTTATTTGGTGGTTGGTAAAAAACCGAAAATCGATTTACAATCCTGACTAATAAGTAAGAATAAAAAAAACTCCACCTTTTTACAAGTGGAGTTTTTTGTTTGAACCTATTTTTTTAAATCAAAATTTAGGAGCAGCAGAAAGTATTTCTTCGGTAACACCTTCGGCATATTTTTTAAAGTTGTTGACAAACTGCATAGCAAGGTCTTTTGCTTTAGCATCGTAGCCATGTTTGTCGTCCCACGTATTTCTTGGGTTCAGAATTTCGGAAGGCACACCTGGGCAACGTGTAGGCATACTGAAGCCAAACATTGGGTGTAGTTCGTAGTTTACTGTTTCCAATTGGCCATTTAGTGCAGCCGTAATCATGGCTCTTGTATAAGCCAGCTTAATGCGGCTACCTACACCATAAGCGCCACCGCTCCATCCTGTATTAATCAACCAAACATTTACATTGGATTCTTTCATTTTCTTACCTAGCATTTCAGCATACTGACCGGGGTGTAATGGAAGAAATGGTGCTCCAAAACAAGCACTAAACGTTGACTTCGGTTCTAATATTCCAGCTTCTGTACCTGCAACCTTAGCCGTATAACCACTGATGAATTGGTACATAGCCTGCGCTGGTGTTAGCCTGCTTATTGGAGGAAAAACACCGGCAGCGTCTGCTGTTAGGAAGAAAATATTTTTTGGAAGTCCTGCAATTGATGGTTCTAAGGCATTGCTGATAAAATCGAGCGGATAACTTACCCTTGTATTTTCAGTAATTTTTTTGCTGGCAAAGTCGATGTTGTTTGTTCCATCAATAAAGGTTGTATTCTCAACCAATGCACCCGGTTTGATGGCATTAAAAATCTCGGGCTCTTTTTCTGCACTCAGGTCTATCACCTTGGCATAACATCCACCTTCAAAGTTGAAAATGGAATCTGCTGTCCATCCATGTTCATCATCTCCAATGAGCTTTCGGTTTGGATCGGCACTTAATGTCGTTTTACCCGTACCACTTAAACCGAAGAAAACGGCGGTATCCCCATCCTTGCCAACATTTGCACTGCAGTGCATACTTAATACATGCTTTTCAAATGGTAACACATAATTGAGGATGGTGAAAATACCTTTTTTCATTTCTCCTGTATAGCCTGTACCACCTATAATGATCGTTTTTTCAGTAAAGGAAACAATGGCAAAATTATGTTGCCTTGTTCCATCAACAGTAGCATCAGCTTTAAAACCTGGCGCTTGAATGATGGTCCACTCGGGTTCAAATTCGTCTAGTTCATACTCTGTAGGACGTAAGAACATATTGTATGCAAAAAGATTGCTCCATGGATTTTCATTGATTACCCTGATGTTTAACCGATACTCAGGATGTGCACATGCATAACAATCTCTTACCCATACTTCGTCTTTGGAAGACAAATAGTTTAGCACTTTCTTTTTCAACTGCGTAAAATACTTCTCCTCTATTGGAATGTTGAAATTGTTCCAATGAATGGTCTCCGCAGTGATGTCATCTTTTACAATGAATTTGTCTGAAGGGCTTCTACCTGTAAATTCTCCGGTATTGATGACCAATGCTCCGGTGTTGTTTAATTCTCCTTGATGACGATCCAATGTTTGTTGAACAAGAACTTCGGGTGTGTGCTGGTAGTGAACATGAGTTGAATCAGCAATACCATGCACCAGAATTTTTTCTGTTGTGGGGAATGACATAATAGCAATCGTTTAATGAAATAAAAAAAGCAAAGCTATGGATAAAAATTTTCAAACAGAAAGCAGCAAAATTTTTAAAAAAGCTGAAAAATTCAATTGTTTTGATTTATTATTAGATAATTTCTAAAAATTATGCTTTTTTAAGCATGACTGTAAGCAGATTGGCTATCCATTTAGAAAATGTAAAAAAATAGGATCAACAAATTATGACCCCCATCTAAAGGCATTAATATTGAGGCCGGCAAGATCGATGATGCGATCTACTACAGTGGAGGCAACGTCTTCAATAGTTTTAGGTTGGCTATAAAATGAAGGCGTTGCAGGACAAATAATACCTCCTGCCAATGTTATGGCCTCCATATTTTTAATATGAATGAGGTTGTAAGGTGTCTCTCTGACCATCAGGATGAGTTTTTTTCTTTCTTTTAAGATTACATCTGCTGCCCGGGTCATGAGGTCGTCGCTAATTCCGTTTGCCATTCTAGACAATGTTCCCATGCTGCATGGGCTAACGATCATTATATTGTATCGCGCAGAACCAGATGCAAATGGGGCTGAGAAATCATTTTTATCATAAAACTTAATGGGATAATCAAGATATGAAGTGTTGCCTAATTCAGTTTGCCAGATATCTTTTGCATTGTTGCTCATCACTACGCTCAGTTCTTCCCATTGATCCTTCAATTGTAGTAGTTTTTCGATTAGCAGCTTTGGATAAATAGATCCACTAGCTCCAGTTATTGCAATTACAATTTTATTAGGCATTGAATGATGGTTAAATGTAAAAGTAGATTAAAACCGCTTTCGCATACGAAACTCATTGACTAAAAAACGATTAATCCATAAAATAGTTCATCAGATATTTTCATGACTTGCAACTTAATGATCTCTGGTCAAGTCTATATAAGTGGTTTTTCATAGAATATTGGATTAAAACAGGGCTGGATTTCTATCCTGGCCCTTTTTTTTGTTTCTTGGTTTTCGATGCAAAAATGACATGAAAAAACCAGCCTGATAACAAGCTGGGTCTTTAAAATATTTTTTAATTGCTTACAAGTTTTTAAAAATGAAGTCGGTCATCTTTTTATAAATGTGGTAAGTTGTGTTTCCTCCACTTATTCCATGCGATTTATTTGGATAATATCCACTTTCAAAATCAATATTGTTCTGAATCATCTTTTCAACCATCATTACGGAATTTTGAAAATGAACATTGTCATCACCAGTCCCATGAAGGATTAAGAACTTACCTTTTATCTTTTTTGTAAAATTTAAAGGAGAATTTTCATCATAACCTTTAGCATTTTCCTGAGGTGTTCGCATAAATCTTTCAGTGTAAATATTGTCATAATACCTCCAGTTAGTAACAGGTGCTACCGCAATAGCCATTTTGTAAATGTCTGCACCTTTGGTAATTGCAAGGCTACTCATAAAGCCGCCATAGCTCCAGCCCCAATGCCCTATTCTTGACTTATCAATATATGGAAGGGTTCCAAGATATTTTGCAGCATCTATCTGGTCTTCTATTTCATACTTGCCCAGTTGGAGATAGGTCTTCTTTTTAAATGCTTCACCTCTGAAACCTGTACCTGTATTATCTACACAAGCTATGATGTAGCCATTCTGAGCCAGGTATTGGTGCCAAAAAGTTACTGCACCCCATTTATCGGCTACTTGTTGGCTGCCAGGTCCACCATAATTGCAAAACAGTACTGGATATTTTTTACTGCTATCGAAATCAGCTGGTTTCAACATCCATCCATTCAATGTGTCGCCTTTGGTGTTTGGGATTTTTATTAATTCAACGTTGCCAATGGCATAATCGTTCATTTTATTGATTAATTTCTGATTGTCTTTTAGTGTTTTAATTATTTTTCCCTGAATGTCATAAATAGCAATTAAAGGTGGCGTATTAATAGTTGAGTAGTTGTCAACGAAATAACTATAATCGTTGTTCATGTTGATCTTATGAAGCCCGGGTCCTTTAGTAAGCAGCTTAGGAGCAGTTTTTTTTCCAAAGTAGCTCACCTGAAAAAGTTGGCGCTCCATAGGCGTTGG
>JANPHE010000198.1:0-12609 GCA_031424295.1 Segetibacter sp.
TGTAAGCTTGCAAGTATATGGATCCCTCCTATCAGGCAACTTCCAGAAAATCCAATAAGTGTTCCCTCTAAACTAACAACTCCATTTAACCCCTTTTGAGACTTTCTAAAATTAAGGATACAATAAAACTTTCTCCCATAAACATTGCCAAGTTCTGATGATAGTGTATCTGCTATGGCGGCGGAAAAACTGCCTGCAATCATAATACAAATCAGTTGTTTATCAAAAGTAAAAATCAAAAAAAATATAGAAAGCAAAAAAGCAACTCCACCATTTGCAAATACTTGCCCAAAAGACCTCGCCCCTTTATTCTCTTCTGCAATGTTTAGTTGTTTTTTTTCTTTCATTCTAAAACCAGTTGCAAAAGTACCTGCAAGAAAAAATACTGCCATCTCAATTAAAGAGCTAGTTCCAAAAAAATTAAAAACGGTAATGGCTATTACACCACCTAAAATACCTGCAGATAAAGTAAGTTTCTTAAACGAAATGGAAAGAATTGATGCACAAAAGATAACTAAAATGACAAAAGCCATAAAATTTAAATATAAAATAATCTTGTTATAATAAAATTTATTTCTACATTACTGAGACAAATAAAGTGAAATTTATCTACCTTTAACAAACCGTTATCAATATCCTCTAAAAAACTACTATTAGCAATATTAAATAGTAAGTTTTATGTTCGACTACGCTTTACAATATTTGCAGTTTTTTAATTACAAAAAACTCTTTGCCGTTTTTTAGTTTCTGTAGTGAGTACCAAATATTATTTCTGACTTCTTTCAATGTTATATCTAAACAATCAAAACAAAAATCATGAAAAAAATTCTTTCGCTTCTTTCAGTTGCATTTGTCTTAAATGCACATTCACAAACTAATACCTTTCCTGCCACTGGTAGTGCAGGCATTGGTACCTTATCTCCCAATGCTTCAGCAGCATTGGAAATTGTTAGTAACTCTAAGGGGTTATTGATACCCAGAATGACAATAACTCAACGAAATGCGATAGTAGCTCCTTCAACGGGGTTAATAATTTTTCAAACCAATAGTACGCCAGGCTTCTATTATTATAATGGTACAAAATGGGGAGAACTTAGGCCTGATCGAGCAAATACTAATTTGAACAATCTGACTGCCACTGCTATCAATTCTAGTCTATTACCAGGAACTACCAATACCATCGACCTGGGTTCTGCTACCAAATATTGGAAAGACCTTTACTTAAGTGGCAATGCAAATGTTAGTGGTAATTCTCAATTTACTGGAACAATTAGCGTTGGAGGCAATACAGTATTAAATAGTGATGTATATGTATCGG
The DNA here is from genome assembly GCA_031424295.1 of Segetibacter sp. Classification (GTDB taxonomy): domain Bacteria; phylum Bacteroidota; class Bacteroidia; order Chitinophagales; family Chitinophagaceae; genus Segetibacter. The sequence continues at coordinate 1,319 of JANPHE010000198.1, forward strand.
GAACTACAACTGCTGCAGGCAAGATAGCATTTAACAATTCTTCTGCAAATACGATTCAGTTTGCTACACCTTTAGTAAGTGGTGGTAATGCTATGATAAATATGTTTCCATCTGGTTTTCAAAATCCTAACAGAATGGTAATTGCACACTCTCCATCTTATCAAAACTGGGGTTTGCAATATTTAGATTCTTCAGACAAGTTTAATTTTTTATCAGGAGGTACACCAGTTTTAACTGCTGATTTAGGCAATCAAAGAGTAGGAATTGGAACAAATGAACCCAATTATATACTTGATATAAACGGAAGAATGAGGTTGAGAAACGAAGGTAACGGATCTTCGACCACAGCAGGTATATGGTACAATAATATGGCGAACTCTGGGGTTTCAAATTTTGTAGGCAATCTAAATGACTCTTTATTTGGCATATATGGTAGCTCAACCGGGTGGAGATTTGTTTTCGACCACAAAAATACCAGAATGGGAATAGGTACAAGTAATCCAAAAGTTGCGCTATCATTTCCTTCAAATACGGGAAAGAAAATTTCATTGTACCCCGGCGGTTCAGGTGATGTAGGCATGGGCGTTTATGGCAATGAATTCAGGCTTCATTCAGATTATTCTGGTGCTGATATCACGTTTGGATATGACAATTATACCAATGGTTTTACAGAAAGAATGAGGGTAAAAGGAGATGGTAGAGTTTGTATTGGCACTACAAGTCCTGCTTCAGGCTATTTACTATCTGTAAATGGTAAAGTAATAGCAACAGAAGTTCGTGTAGAAGCAACAGCAGCATGGCCTGACTATGTTTTCGCCAATGATTATAAATTAATCTCCTTAGATGATTTAGAAGCTAAATTAAATGCTGACAAGCATCTTCCAGGAATTCCATCTGCATTAGAAGTAAAAGAAGGCGGCATTATGCTTGGTGAAATGCAAACCAAAACCATTGAAAAGGTAGAAGAGAATACACTCTACATTATTCAACTAAATAATAAAATAAAAGACCTTGAAAGGAAAATTGAAGCATTAACCAAGCTTATTAAGTAAGCTTTTCATAATCAAATTTTGTGTAACAATTAAAAAATAAGACTATGAAAAGTAAAATATTTCAATTATCAATATCTGCCATTGTTGCTACGGCAACTTTATTAATGGCAACTATTCCTATCAAGGTTATGGCTCAACGGATTGCCCCACCGCTTAATCCTGCACTTCAAGGTTATGCAACAGGAAACAGTAATGCAGATTGGATAGATTTCAGAGATGGATTTAGCACTGATCCAACTACCATTTTTGTAACCATGAAGGAGGCCTTTGGCCTTACCGCTAACGATCAAATGAAATTGCTGAAAATCAAAAGCGACAATATTGGGTTTAGGCATTATCGATATCAGCAATATTATAAAAGCCACAAAGTAGTATATGCAGAATTTATTGTCCATCAAAATGCAGAAGGAATGGTTAAGTCTGCTAATGGAGTTTTAGTAACCGGCCTAAATGCTAGTGATAATGCGGCCCTATCGGAAAAAACAGGACTTGAAAAAGCGCTGGTATTTATGGGTGCAAAAAAGTATCTGTGGCAAAATGATGTTTTAGAAACAACATTAAAGCAGCAGGAAAAAAATCAAAATGCTACTTATTTTCCAAAAGGAGAATTGGTATATGTACCTGATAATTTCGATTCTGATTTTAAGGCAGACCGGTATAAACTCGCCTGGCAATTTAAGATTTATACGGATGACAAGGACGTTAGTGCCAAAAGCGTTTATGTAGATGCAGGTTCAGGAAAAATTATTCATTACACAAATATTTCCATGAACTGCTCCACAAGCTCAGGAAACGCGTCTGCATTTAATGGCAACGTTTCTGTTAGTACTAATTTAAGTGGTTCATATCAATCTTTAAACAATTGCCAAACAACTCAAATAAGAGTTTACAATTGTAATGGTGGCGCAGCATCAAATACGTATTATACCGATGCAGACAATGCCTGGGCTAATCAATCAGCGGTACAAGCCATGTGGGGAGCTGCTCAAACCTATGCCTATTTCAATAGCACTCACAGCCGGCAAAGTTGGGATGGATCGAATGGAGATATGATAGCTTACAACAACGCGTATTCTGGTCAAAACAATGCTTGTTGGGGATGTACAGGTAATCAAACCATTTTTTATGCTGGTAATACTACTGCAGCAACTGATGATTGGAATACCAATGACATTATGGGGCATGAATTTACCCATGGTGTAACCCAAGCAGCTGCCGGATTGATTTACAACAAGGAGTCGGGTGCATTAAATGAATCGTTTAGTGACATCTTTGGCGAAATGGTGGAAAGCTATTCCGAGAGCAATTGCGATTGGCTTGTTGGCGCAGACAGAGGTGCTATCCGCAGTTTCATCAATCCAAATGCATATGGTGATCCAGATACTTATTTGGGCACCAATTACAAAACCACTTCGCCTTGTACCCCTTCCGACCCCAATGATCAGTGCGGGGTTCACTCCAATAGTAGTATTCAGAACCGCATGTTTTATTTGCTTTCAAATGGAGGTTCAGGTACAACAGATTTTGGTGTACCATACAACGTAACTTCAATTGGCAGATTCAAGGCAAGAGATATTGGATACCGTGCACTTGATCTTTACTTGACAGGGTCCAATGGTTTTATTGATGCAAGGGCTGCATGGCTACATGCGGCCTATGATTTGTATGGCGGGTGTACTTCCGAAATTATTGCAGTAGGCGATGCGTGGCATGCGGTAGGCGTAGAGTCTACTTCATCTCAATTTTCTAAGAACACATGTGGTGCTATAGCATCAGGAAGTTTTATTCAGGCTATTTCTTCCTTACAAGGTGGCAATGGTTGCTCAAATACCATTACCGCCGGTGCAAATATTACTTATTATGCAGCACGTGATAGAGTGATTTTGTATCCTGGTTTTAGAGCAGCAGCCGGTTCAAGATTTATTGCATACCTCGAACCTTGTTCTTCCACAATGTGGAAATCTAGTAGTAATAAAGGGGAAATAATGAGTGATTTGGAAAAAGGAATTAATGTGCCACTCGTCGCAAACAAAGTTCCCATTTTTGAAGAACAACCTACAGACGGCAACGTAGCTGTTTATCCAAATCCTTTTAAAACTTCCTTTGATTTGTCAATAAAAACTAAAGATGCCAGTAAGGCAAACATAGTAATCTTCAATTCTTTGGGTGTAAAAGTTAACGAAAAAGCTGCTTTGAATTTTTCCAAAGGAACCAATAAAATTTCTTTTGATGGATCTAAGCTACAGAGAGGAGTTTACATAGTTGAAATTTATGTAGACGGTGAAAAAACGACTAAGAAAATAATCAAAATGTAATTGTCCGTTTCGTGAGCTAAAGGAGGTTGCAATAGATGCAACCTCCTTTTTTTTGTACCGGAAGCATAACAATATAGAATAGAAATTATTCAGGCTAATAATCGACTTTGATGGTTTAATTTTAAAGTTCAACAACTATTGCTTTAATAAGACACCAAAACCAAATCAATATTTGGTATTGATGTATAACTTCTGAAATAAAATACGAAAATTGTAACCATCAGAATGCTATCAGTTTCTGGAAAAAGTGTACATAACAAATGAGGCTGAAATAGTTATTTCAAGTAATTTTTTTTGCAATTGCCTTTAAACGAAATATTCGAATTCAAATTGCCAATATTAAATTTTTGGAATAATAGTTATTTTCCTGTTTTTTTTGAAATAACAAAAAAATTGTTTTTATCTTTAACAAACGATTTATAATATCCATTTGAAAACTATTAAAATCATTTTTAAGTATTTCATAGAATGAATGTATATTTTTTAATAATCACTTCCTTTAATAATTACAGAAAACTGTTTGCAGTTTTCTAACAAGGTTATTTCCCTATTTATTTTCAACTATTTTTTAAACATCAAAACTTTTATTGTGAAAAAAAATTTTTTATCTCGTTTAATGGTATTATCAGTTGTTGCCAACTTGTTTTCAGCTACAAATATTTATGCTCAAAACTGGAAACTGACAGGTAATTTTTTAACCCCTGCTGATACTGGACTTTTAGGTACTACCAATAACAAAGCGGTTAGTATAATTACCAATGGTGCTAATCGGTTATTCATTAATAGAACAGGTGCGGTGGGTATCAATACAAACAACCCCCTTTCTAAATTTCATGTGAGTGGTGCGCAAACGATGGAAGGGCAGTTTAGTTTTACGAATGGCAATTATGGTATCCAGTTTGGTAACCCATCTCCAGGCTATGTACCCATGATGAATATGTTTAAATCCGGAACAGCAAATGCAGATCGGATGGTGTTAGCGCATTCACCTGCATTCCCTAATTGGGGTTTGCAATATCAAGATGCTACAGACCAATTCAATTTCCTCGGACAAGGAAACCCTGTGATGTCTGTCAATTTATACCCAGGAAGTGTAGGAATTGGCACAGCTACACCAGGAGCCAAATTTGACATTGCTGGTTCAGGAACTTATGATTTAAGCGGCGCCTATTCAGACTTCAGATTAGGCGATGCTACCAACAATATGAAAATGGGTGTAGCCAACGCTGGTGGAGGTACTGGTGATGGCTATTTAACAGCATCTGGTAGGTTATATTTAGGTACAAGCAACACTTTTGCCAATTCTCAAACCTTGGCCATTAATAACAACGGTACTGTAGGTGTTGGAACCTTCTCCCCTGCCGGCCGATTGGGAATAGTTGGAGATGTTGCCTCAACAACTCCTGTATTAGCGGTAGACAATAGCTACATAGGAAGTGTTGATGTAAGAGGCATTCAATCTTTATCAAAAGCCGCTGATGGTTATGGTTATGGTATTTTTAGTACCGGAGGATACATGGGTGGCCGTTTTATTGCTGATGCAGGGGCATATTCAGGATATGGTTATGGTGTTTATGGAGAAGCTTCAGGAACGACTGCAACCAGGATAGGCGTTTATGGAACAGCTTCCGGCGGAACAGAAAACTGGGGTGGATATTTCCCTACAAAAACGTATACCAACGAATTACGTGTAGGCGGCACACAGGGAGCAACCGGATATGTAGCAGCTATCAACGGAAAATTAATAGCAACAGAAGTACGAGTAGAAGCAACTGGAAGTTGGCCTGATTATGTGTTTGCCAACGATTATAAATTGACACCATTAGATGAATTAGAAGCTAAACTAAATGCAGACAAGCATCTTCCTGGAGTTCCTTCAGCTACAGAAATAACAGAAGGCGGCATTATGCTTGGTGAAATGCAATCCAAAACAATAGAAAAAGTAGAGGAGAATACACTGTACATTCTTCAGCTTCATAACATGATCAAAGAACTTAAAAAGGAAATTGAATTATTAAAGAAAGCTAACAAATAGGCTTTTCATAATCATTTATTGTGTAACAATTAAAAAATAAGACTATGAAAAGTAAAATAAAAAAATGCATGCCACACCCCAATAAATTTTGGGTTTGGACATGGCTGTTTTTAATAAATTTTGTATCAGTTGGTCATGTAGGATATAGCCAATCAAAGTCGCTATTTGACTATAATACAAATGTAAGGCTCAATCAAGAACAACAACATTTTGCTGATGCGTGGATAAAGAAAGATTGGGCAAAATCTTTCAGATATATTACAATTGATCCACAGTCTTTCAAATCCGATATTGTCAGCATAAACTTACCTGACAGAGGAATTGTATCGGCTAGCAAAAAAGAAGTGATTGAGCATAGTGGCGGATTGTATTCCTGGAAAGGAAAGTTTGCTGAAGGTTTGGGCAATGCAGATTTTGTTGTCCATGATGATATGATCACTGCCCGCATTTCATCTATGGATTTCGTGTACTTGGTTTATCCAATAACAGGCGGATTGCATGTACTCATTGAATGTAGTGGTGCCAATATGCCAAAAGATGAATCCGAAGAAGGATACCAATCCATGATAGAACAGGGTGTAAAATCTGCTAAAGAGAATGAATTGGATCGTAAAGACCCAGAAACGGGTCTAAAAGGATCCTCCAGACTGTTAGGTGGTGATTGTAAAGTTAGGGTAATCGTCATGTACACCAATACAACAGCGGCAAATATGGCAGATCCTATTGGATTTATTAATTCATGCATAGACGCTACCAATACTGCATATGATAACAGCAGTGTAAATTTCAATGTAGAATTGGCAGTTGCAAAAAAAGTTGCTTATACAGAATCGCTCAATTCAACCACCGACGTAACCCGATACAGAAATATAGGTGATGGTTATTTAGATGAAGTGCATGATCTGAGAACCTACTTTGATGCTGATTTATGTTTACTTATAACAGAGAACGTACAATCAGGCATTTGCGGAGAAGCATATACAGTTGCAAATTCACCATACGGTGATGCATTTTGTGTTGTAACTCGTGGATGCTCTGTTGGAAATTTATCCTTCCCCCACGAATTGGGGCACCTTTATGGTTGCCGCCATGATCCATATGTTGACAATACAAACACCCCATATGATTACGGCCATGTGTATGTCTTTTTTCCTGTAAGATGGAGAACGGTGATGGCTTATAATAATTATTGCTCAGATAATGGAGCAGGTTGTACAAGAATTCAATATTTCTCTAATCCATCTGTAAATTATAGTGGTAATGCAACAGGCGTATCCAATGCAAATGACAATGAAAGCGCTTTGGAAGTATCAAGGGCCAATATTTCGTCTTTAGAAACTACACTTTCAGGGAAAGTATTTCCAAATGCCTATACATTTGCAAGTGGCGAACAAAGCGATGTTATTGCGACCTCAACTATTATTAATAACAGCACTTTTGTTTTCAACAGTGGCTCTTCGGGCACATGGCGTTCTGGGGGCTCTATGACCATGTCTACAGGTTTCTGGGCAAAAGCAGGATCAAAATTCAGGGCATTTAATGATTATTGTACCGCACTAAGGCCTAGCAATGATCAAGTAGTTGCTAATGCGAATAAAAGTACTACTACAATTGACGAAGCTGTTAAATTGCAATTATATCCAAATCCATTTACTTCCAATTTTGATGTGATAGTTAAATCAACTGAAGAAGCTAATGTACATATCAGGATATACAATACAATTGGAATTAAAGTTTCTGAGAAAGCCGGTATTGTTATTTCAAAAGGCACCAATAAGATTTCATTTGAGGGTACAAAACTTCAAAAAGGCGTTTATATGGTTGAGATTTATGTAAACGGTGAAAAAACGGTGAAAAAAATAGTAAAATTGTAATAATCCGTTACAATGAGCTATTGGGGGGGCTGCAAATGAAGCAGCCTCCCTTTTTTGTATTTAAAATAATCCCTTTATTGAAATCGAATTTCAATTTTGTTGCTATTTTTTGACTTCAAATATAAACGGCCATATGAAAAACAAGTAATAAAAATTAAGCAAGTTTACAAACACAATAAATTGAAAAGATTAAAAGGTTCCAAAATTTTTATTCTCCAAATTATTAAAACATGATCAATTAAAACAACAAAGATTAATTTAGCTTCTTCAAAAAACCATTACGATTTTTTTACTTTTATAATAAAAAGCATGCTCATGAGAAAAAATTATTACTTGCCAATACTGTCAATCGCTATTTTACTTTTTGCTTGTAGCAAAGAAAATACAACGTTATTGGTGCAAGAAAATGCCCCTGTTACCCTATCAAGAAATGAAATTGATACATACATCAGGCACCAAATAGAAACAAGACACCAATTTGACTGGAATACAGCAAGTGATGAAATGATATGGAGTGCGCTCCAACAAAGTGATCAAATCATGTCTATTGGCTATAAGCCATTCGACGAAATCAATATAGAAGACAAACTTGTAAGCATTGACATTAATAATACTAAATGGAAAAATGCAAGGCAGCAAGTACTTTCAATTGTATTGAAATATGAAAGTAGCACCAGGAAAAATATTAGCATCAACACGCTGGAAGTTTGGAAAGAAAATACCTTGCCGGTGTTGGATGTAAGTATTGAAAATCTGGCTACAGTAAAAGCACTAAGGGCAAGTAACCTGGTCAGGTATGCAGAACCTATGGGGTATGAACCAAAAGAGATTGGTGCAGCAAAGACTGCAAGCAGTAGCGGATGTGGCAATAATGTAGGTGCTACAAACCTGGTGGCCGATTTGGATTATGTATCTATATTACCCAACTCAAAACAATCGTGGAACTATCTGTACCACAACATTCCCGGCGCATGGACAAAAGCAACCGGCAGTGGCGTAAAAGTTTTTATTATAGATACAGGTTGCGAATTTGATCAGGAAAATTTAGGAAGCACATTCAACCAGGGAAATTCTACCGGCAGAACCATAGAAAAAATAGTCACACTTCCTCGTTCAACTTTTTTGGGCATACCAACGGGCTCTAAAGAAACCGCTGATGACGGCTGTGGTCATGGCACTTCAATGGCTGGCGCATGTGCTGCACCTCGTGGTATTGACGGAGCAGCTTGTGGAGTAGCTTACAATTGCAATTTGGTAACATGCAGGGCAGCAGCAGATGTTTACCTGGATGAAAGCCGCGAAGTAAAAGGAGCATCAGATGCATTTACCAATGCTGCAAACAGAGCCGATGTAAAAATAATCAGCATGAGTATGGGTAAAACAACAAGTAGTTCTCAATTGAGAGACGCAATAAAATACGCATATGGAAAAGGTAAATTGATATTTTGTGCGGCAGGCACTTCTTTTGGATGGTCAGCAGGTTGGTTTGGGGTCATTTTTCCTGGTTATATGACTGAAGTAAATGCAGTGACTGGTGTAAAGGACAATAATTTCAATAACAATTGTACCGATTGCCACCAAGGGGCTGAAACAGATTTCACTGTTGTGATGGAAAGGGCAGTTGATGGCCGCAGTCCGCTTACTTTAGCTATTTCAGGAGATGTCCCTTCTACGGTAGGAGGTTCTTCTGTAGCTACTGCCACTACAGCTGGAATGGCTGCACTAATTTGGAGCCGATTTCCATTGCTTACAAGAGATGAAGTGGTTACTAAAATGATACAGAATAGTAGTAATTACCCCACAAAAAACAATAACCTTGGTTGGGGAAATGTGAATGTGAATACAGCAACGAATTAATACAAATAGAGTAGACATTAATAACAAAAAATAAGGGTCATATCAGTTGAAAAAATTAGCAAATTTCCGCACAAAACAGCGGCTTCATTTTAAATTTAAAGTCTAAGGTTACTACTGTTGAAGTGTAGAAATACATCTGCCTATTTTAAAGCTGCTATAAGCATTCGGTTACTTTCTTGGCAACTTTTTTCAGATGAAAAAAATTGAAACCATTATAAAAACAATCACTTAAAATTCTTTAAAAATTTTAATACAAATCGTTTAATAGAAGTGAAAAAGTCAATGTTCAAAAAAATAGGAGGGTAATTCTTTTTTTAGAATACGCAATAACGATAAATAATCTGTATAATTGAGAAACAATTCAACGTATGACCAGCCATTCAGAAAACATAAACGACCAAAATTCCCAACTTAAAAATATTGAACAAACCCTCATCAAAAACGGGAGGATCATAACAGCATCAGACGATTACATTGCCGACATTTTAATTGAAGGTGAAACTATTAAATCCATTGGTAAAAACCTGCAAACAACAGCAGACAAAGTCATTGATGCAACAGGTCTTCTGGTTATGCCGGGTGGCATAGATCCACATGTGCATTTAGAGATGCCTTTCATGGGCACCTTCTCCAGCGATAGTTATGAGACAGGCACAAGGGCTGCGCTTCATGGCGGCACTACTACAGTCATTGATTTCATTTTACAAAAACAAGGCAACTCACTACGGGCTGCATTTGATGAATGGAGTGGTAGGGCAAATGGTTCTGCTGTAGGTGATTATAGTTTTCACATGGCGGTAACCGATTTCAATGAACATACCAAAGAAGAAATTAAAGAGATGATTGCCGAGGGCATTACCTCCTTCAAAACTTTCATGGCCTACAAAGGCGCATTCATGATAAATGACAGAGAGATGATCGCATTGATGCAGGAAGTTAAAATACAAGGTGGAATGGTAACCGTTCATGCTACCAATGGCGATGTGATTGACTATCTTACTGCAAAACACAGGGCAGAAGGAAAACTGACCCCTTTGTATCATTACCTTTCGCAGCCGGAAGTAACCGAGTCGGAAGCATCTGGCCGATTTGCTGATTTAGCCAATTATACCAATTGCATCGGCTATATTGTTCACTTAACCTGCGAAGGTGCACTAAACGCAGCAAGGGAAGCAACAAAAAGAAACCAACACGTACTTGTAGAAACCTGTATTCAATATTTAGTGTTAGACGCGTCATTATACGAAAGAGAAGATGGTGCCAAATGGGTGATGTCTCCTCCCCTAAGGGAAAAGAAAGACCAGGAAACATTATGGGCAGGGATAAATCAAGGTATGGTAAAAGTTGTAGCTACAGACCACTGTCCATTTAGCTTGGATCAAAAGCTGATGGGCAAAGATGATTTTTCCAAAATACCCAACGGCCATCCTGCTATTGAACATAGGATGGAACTACTATTTAGCGAAGGGGTAAATAAAGGTAAAATCAGCCTGAATAAATATGTAGAGGTGGCCTGTACCAATCCTGCAAAGATCTTTGGAATGTTCCCGAAAAAAGGTACGATTGGTATTGGCGCTGATGCAGATATCATCCTACTTGATCCCAATGAAAAACATTTTCTTTCTGCAAGTACACACCACATGAACACAGATTACTCTGCCTATGAAGGTTGGGAAGTGACCGGTAAAATAAAAACTGTGTTGCTAAGAGGAACTGTTGCCATTGACAATAATGAATGTAAAGTGGAGAAAGGTTATGGGCAATTTGTGAAAAGGAATAAAGTGAGTGGGAGAATGTAATGTAGTGTGTGGAGTGTAGAGTTTAGAATGAAGAGTTTAGAGTTTAAAATTAAGAATGTAGAATAATGAGTAGTTCACAGAAAAGTGAAAGCATAATTGCGAATAAGGCATATTCATTTGCATTGGAAATTATAATTCTGTACAAGCAATTGGTTTCGGATAAAAAAGAATTCGTTTTATCAAAGCAAATACTTCGATCAGGCACTTCTATTGGTGCGAATATTAATGAGGCTTTGTCAGCTCAATCTAAAAGAGATTTTATACATAAACTAAGTATTTCATTAAAAGAGACAAGAGAAACAAACTATTGGTTAAGACTTCTAAATGATAGTAACTATATCACAGAACAAGTTTTTAGT
>JANPHE010000199.1:0-14519 GCA_031424295.1 Segetibacter sp.
TTTAATGTCGCATAATAACAATATTTCTATAACGTCGAAATGCAATAGTAATCCCTCCGGTAAAATAAATTGCAATAACTCTTTTTCCAATTGATTTTTAAACCAAATTATTCCTTTCTCCCCAATAAATCAAACTGAGCCGTTAATAATGGCGGGGATAAGTAGTAAGGCGGCGAATAGTTTGGAGAATAAAAAGAACACTTTTCAAAATCAGGAGTTAAATGACGATTTAGGCGTTGATATTTATGAATTCAAATACAGATGTAACGACGGGCAAACAGGAAGGTTTTGGCAGATAGATCCGTTAGCTGATAAGTATGTTTACAATAGTACTTATGCATTTAGTGAAAATAAAGTAACTAGTCATGTAGAGTTGGAAGGGTTGGAATCTGTAAATATACATGGAGCAGAAAGTCAGGGTTTAAGTCAAGATAGTAAAGACCCAGCTACTTTAAAGAAAAATATTGAGGCATTTGAAAATGGAAATAGCAAAGGGAATGCACAAAATGTAAAATCAATTCCTGCACTAATTGTAATGGCTGCTCTCATTTTGCAGCCTGAAGTAGGAATACCGATGGCACTTTCTTATTTAACTGGTGCTCCTGTAACGCCTTCTCCACAGGCAATGGCTACTACTTCTGCTGCATCTGCTTCTGCAAATTTGGAGAAACAAGTAGTTAATGTTTCTACAGAAATGGCTAACAATGGTCGTTATCCGGCTGCCGTTGTTGGAGCTTCTGCCAGTGATGGTTCTATAGCAATAAGATCAAGTGGAAAAATACCGGAAATAGTTGCACCGAAATTACAAACCGCTGCCAAGGCTGTAGGAGGGGTGGGGAATGTAAATGCTGGTAATGTTGTAGGTTGTTGTGCTGAATTTAAAGCCGCAAATGTATTAATGTTAAATAACCCAACTTTAGTTCCTACTAAAATCAATTTTACACCTGCAATTAGGCCTAGAACAGGCGAGTTTGTTCCACCATGCAAAAATTGTATAACAATCTTTCCTCAACTAAATAATTATTAATCATGATTTATAAGGACAAAGAGTTGAACGAAAAAATAAAAGATGAAGCGCATTTGGATACTGATTGGTATTGTATTGATAAAAACGGCTGTTTAGGAATTATAGCTTCTGCTGGAGGGTTATTACCTTCCTCTGTAATTCGGCAATTAAATAGCCCTAATAATATTATTGATTATTTTAGAAATCTACCACCAATTTCATCGGAGATCATCCTAGAAAATACCATAATTGAGAAATTGAAAACAATGAATTTTAAGCAGGAAGAAGCCTATTTGAAAGATGTGAAGTTGATGACTTCCAAAGGACTTTATTATTTTGATAAACAAGTATTGAACAATTATTTTGATTTTGAGTATATAAAAAAAGCAAAACCTAAAAAAATATTAACCCTAAATAATATAGCCCCCATTTTTAAGGATATAGTAATGCAAACAATAATAGAAATTGACTTTGATGTGGATACATTTTTTTTTGTAAATGGAGTAAAATAGTGTCGCTCAATTAGAGTAATTGTGAAACCTTTTCCAATATTAATAGAGCAAGAAGTTGTTATTGTTTGTTCTGAAGCATCAACTGGTATAGTATTAAACAGAGATTTTAGCTACGCCTTAAATGATGAACAGGAAGTTTTTACTATCTGTAAGTCATTTGAAGATGCATTAAGTTTAGCAAATTTAATTATGAAAGAAAGAGAAAATGTTGAATGTGTTATACAAGGAAGAAATCAAGAGGTACTTAAATACTTAAATCCTAACCAAAAGTCCTAAACCTATTAAAATCCCAGCTAGCGTAAGTGTTCATCAACGAGAAGCCGGCTGCTGATTGAAGTTTTGCGTAACTAACTTCAATCTGAAATTAAACTCAGGACTGTGTCCGGTAAATATCCAATGATTTTTAAAAAATAAGTCCCTTAAATTGGCTTTCTAAAAAGAAGCATGACCACCTGTTACCGGTTTGGTATAGACACAATAGGCATATATTCTCCAAACCAAAGATGGCACAGGTATATACATAACCCGAAACGGTTTTCTGCATATTTACTTCAGCATGTTTTATTCGCCTGGCGGATCAGGTGGAGGCAAAAGTTCGTATTAAATTTATATTTTCTGAAAAAATTTCTAATGAAATATTCTCATTTTTAGCACCATTCCCTAAGTAATACAGCTTTTCTCACATTGACTTTTTTTCCCATTATGAAACATTGCATACAATACAATGAAAAGTATTTCGTTTAATAATGCATATGAAGAACCCTCAAGCATTTAAAATATTCATCGTTGAGGATGATCTGTGGTACAGCTCAATGCTGGAATACTACTTGTCTCTTAATCCCGACTATGCTATCCAGAAGTTTGATACTGCAAAATCGTTTCTTGCAAAGCTGCATGAGCGTCCGGATGTTGTAACCTTGGACTATTCCTTGCCGGATATGAATGGCGATCAGTTGCTTAAGCAGATTAAGGAAACGAGTCCTGAGACCCGTGTCATTATTATTAGTGGGCAAGAGGACATCAAAGTTGCACTTGATTTGGTAAAAAAAGGTGCAAGCGATTACCTTGTTAAAGATGAAGATACCAAAGAGCGGCTTTGGAATACCATCAACAACATGCGGGAGAATATCGAGCTAAAGCAAGAGATAGAAACCCTCAAAGAAGAAGTAAGTCGTAAGTACGATTTTAGCAATGCCATTATTGGAAGCAGCCCTGTAATACAACGTGTGTTTAGCATGATGGAAAAGGCCGCTAAGACCAATATTACTGTTTCTGTTACTGGGGAAACCGGTACGGGTAAAGAACTTGTCGCCAAATCAATTCATTATAATTCTACCAGAAAAACACAACAATTTGTTGCGGTCAATTTAGCAGCGATACCGAGAGATTTGGTCGAAAGCGAACTTTTCGGCCACGAAAAAGGAGCATTTACTGGCGCCATTACAAGGAGAATAGGAAAGTTTGAAGAAGCATCCAAAGGCACATTGTTTCTGGACGAAATTGGAGAAATGGACATTAATATGCAGGCAAAACTGCTTAGAACCCTACAAGAGAAAGAAATTGTAAGAATAGGAAGTAATGAGGTGGTAAAGATTGATTCGAGAATTATTGTTGCAACCCATCGGAACCTGTTGGAAATGGTTAAAAACGGAACTTTTAGAGAAGATCTCTATTATAGGATATTGGGTTTGCCAATTCACCTTCCACCCCTGCGTGAAAGAGAAAACGACGTATTGATTATTGCAAAATTTTTCATGGATTCTTTTTGTAAAGAGAATGGACTACCTAAAAAGACATTAACCACAGAAGGGAAAAAGAAATTATTGGGTCATGCCTTTCCGGGAAATGTAAGAGAGCTAAAGTCTGTAATTGATCTGGCTTGTGTAATGGCCGAAGAGAGTGATATTGATGCCGAGCATCTAAATGTCACTTCTCAAAATGTAATTTCAGAATTTATGTTGAAGGATGTAACATTGAAAGAGTTTACCATTAAAATGATTCAATTTTATCTGGACAAATACAATTACGATGTTTTAAAAGTTGCCAGAAAATTGGATGTAGGCAAATCAACGCTTTATAGAATGATACAGAACAAGGAAGTGTTCGTACATAAAAAGTATTCCTTCGAAGATAGTTTTATGAACTAACAGGTATCTTTCAATTATTCAATTATTTTAACGCACATTTTATAAATGTCAGTAATGCAAATGAGCAGATCATTGCCTCAAAATTTAAGAGTACTTATAGCGGAAGACAATGAAGTAAACCAATTGATGGCTAAGGGAATTTTGAGACATTGGGGGATAGAAGCCAAAGTGGCTTGTACTGGTTTGGAAGTGATGAGCTGTATGCAACAGCAAGATTTTGATATTGTGCTAATGGATATACAAATGCCTGAAAAAAGTGGAGTTGAAGCAGCTAAAGATATCCGAAAATTGAAAGATGAAAATAAAAAGAACACGCCCATAATAGCGCTTACAGCTAATGGGATGAAAGGAGAAGAAAAGAAATATCTGGATGCTGGTATGAATGCATTTCTGGTGAAACCATTTAATGAAGAGCAATTATTTGAAGTAGTTGATAAAGTTCTGGAAAAAAGGTTAATTTCAATGCCAGAAAAGTACAAGGTCATTGCAATGGATAGCCTAATAATAGAGCCAGCCGATACCGAAAAGTTATATGACATGGCCCAGCTGGAAGAAATTGCAGCCGGGAATCAGGATTTTATTATCTCTCTTGCCAACATTTTTTTACAAACAATTCCAGAGAACAGCAACGATATGGTGGAAGCTGCTAAAGCGGGAAATTGGGATATGACTTCCAAGCTTGCGCACAAACTAAAATCCACCATTGATAGCATGAATATGCTTAGCATAAAAACAGATGTACGTACGATAGAATTGGATGCGAAGAATAAGAAAAACATTGAATCGCTCCCAACACTTGTTAATAAAGTAAACAAGGTAATACAGAAAGTCGCCATTCAATTAAGAGCAGATTACAACATTGCATAATCAACTTTTTTCAGGTATCTGAATAATCCATTTTAGAGGATCTAAAGAATTTGAAGCAGTTATTTTTTTGAAAAATGATTGCTACGAAAACCCAATAAAAGCAAAATTATTTCATCATTGAATGTCGGCATTGTTAAAAGTATCGCCTTGTCTAATGTCTCCGGTTTCATAACCTTTCTTGAACCAATACATTCTTTGAGCTGAGGTACCATGTGTAAATGCATCGGGCACTACTCGACCTTGTGCTTCTTTTTGCAATCGGTCGTCACCAATGGCATTGGCCGCAATAAGTGCTTCATCTATGTCGCCGGGTTCCAGAATGTTTTTCATTTTTTGGGCATGGTGCGCCCAAACACCAGCCAGAAAATCAGCTTGCAATTCCAATTTCACAGATAGTTTATTGCCTTCTGTTTCGCTTAATCTTTGTTGTAATGAATGTACTTTTTCAGAGGTCCCCATCAGATTTTGAATATGATGACCAACTTCATGTGCTACTACATAAGCCATAGCAAAATCTCCCGGAGCTCCAAACCGCTCTTTCAATTCTCTGAAAAATGATAGATCAATATATACTTTTGAATCGCCGGGGCAATAAAACGGACCTACAGCTGCACTAGCAGACCCGCATGCAGATTGTACGCTTTCTGTAAACAATACCAGATTTGGCTTTTGGTAATTGTCAAGTAGGTTTGCCCAAACATCTTCTGTATCTTTCAATACCACAGAAGTAAATTCCGCCAACGTATCATCTTTAGGAATGGATTGTTGTGAAGTATAATCTCCGTTTCCAGGTTTTTGTCCGGGCAACAATTCGGCTGCTTGTTGTGGGTCTCCCCCCAATAAAATGTACAATAGATAGATAACAATACCACCTACTCCGCCACCCACAGCCAATCCGCCGCCACTTACACCTCTTCGGTCTTCTACATTACCACTGCCTTCTCTTCCGCGCCAACGCATAGTTAATAGTTTTAGTAAAGATAATGATCCAATCAATAAATTTCAATGTTGCGCAAATAAAGACCGCCGAAGGATGTTGGTCCTGTCAGCGGTCTTTCAAAATACGTTTTCTCTTTTATTAATAGACAAGCGAAACTTAAAACTTAAAGCCTACAGTCAATGTTACATTGCCACGTTCTGTTTTTTGTTCTGCGTAAGTATTCGCTTTATCATTTAACCTGTAAGGAAAATTAACATCAGTAATCCAAGAGTGAACATAGGTCAGGTCAATAAACATTCCATGATCTCGATAACCAATACCAACACTGGCCTGGGTAATATTCGATTTCAATTGTTTGTCCTCGTAAGGGTTGCCATAATAAGCGCCACCTAACCTGAACATAACAGTGTTGAATTTAAGCTCTCCACCCAATCTATAATTAAAAGTTCCTTTGTAATAATCTTTTATCACACTTTTTAGATCGTTATAAAAGACCTTGTCAGCCTCAGTTACATTTTCTCCATCTGCGCTAAATCTTGTGCTGCCATATCCTATATATTCTATGTCTGCAGTTATAAATGCTCTTTGTTTACGGGTATCTTTTACTTCTCTGAAAACATAGGATCCGCTGACAATTAATTTTAATGGGGTAGATGCACTATAAGTTGTGTTGCCTTCTGAAGTATTGGTAAATTGGTTTGAATTGGCAGTAATGATTTTAGCTGTTGTATAGTTTTCGCTGTTAGTTGTCAAACTAGCGGTTTGCTTGTCTGTGAGATAATAAAAAGTAGGCGTGTGGACTGCAAAACCTAGCCTGATGAATTCTTTTGGTTTATAAATGACACCTAGTTTTGCATTCACACCTATGCCGGTTGTATTGATGCGATCTGTATGTTCAAAAAATCCGAAGCGATTGGTGGTATCATTAGTAGGGTCTGATTCCCTGTAAACAGTATTTTTTGTATGGCTTACGAAAGGTATCCCCAGACTTCCTCCGAGATATAATTTGTCATCCATGTTCGCTGCATAGCCTAAAGCGAGTTCATAAATACCACCCCTTGTTTCTATTGTTTTTTGTTGTTGCAAAGCAAGCCCATTGTCTAGTAAAAACTCTGGGAGACTCTTGATAACCAAATCTCCGTTTGCATTTCTAAAAGTATCAACGAGGTAAGTGTACAAAGCAGGAGCTGTTCCATAGGCAAATCCACCGTTGTTGAGTGCCTGGTCTATGGTTTGTCCGCTATTGCTAAATTGCTCTGCAAAAACTTCACTATAACTGCTATTCGTATTTGAGCCTTTGTAAGTGATGGTATTGTTGAAATTGGCAGTTTGGGTAATGCCTATACTAAATGCCTGATTAGCCCATTTACTTTTGCCTTCGTTGTACCCAACAACAAATCCGGAAGTGCCAAGATTAAATCCGTTTCTTTCATTTGAATTTAGGGTGCCACGATAATTTACTTTGTTTTTGTTTAGGATCATTCCGGGGCTAATAACCCATTCTTTTGTTTTGTACATAGCAAGTCCCGCCGGATTAACATATAGCGCATTCAGATCGCCTCCAAGCGACCCCATTGCTCCACCAATTGCCAGATTGCGGGCAGTGCCTTGTTGAGGAAAATAACTGTATCTTAATACATCTTCCGGTGACTGAGAAAAGGTATAGATAGCACATAGAAAGGTAATGGATAAAAGTAAAGACTTTTTCATGTAAAGTAATTTTTACGTATTTTAGAATACGATTGTATTGAATTTGGTTAAATGGCTGAAGCTGAAATTCATTTATTAATTCTTCGGTGGCCTGGTCACACTTCCACTACTGCTGCTACTGCCTGATGATGGTGAATAACTTCTTCCATTTGAATTTGAAGAGCCGCTGTTTTTATTGTTATAGCTGCGTCCATCAGAAAATACCTTTTTTATGCTGTTACCTAGCGTGTTTCCATTATTGTATTTGGTATTCCCATAAGTTTTTAAGTCAGGTCTTGTAACCGGTGTTGGTGTAATAGGGGTATAGTACCCGGTTTTGATGTTGTTGTATGGGCAATAACAATTGCAATGACTGACATAACCTACTGATACAAAAGGATTGTTCCAATTATTCCAAATATATCCATTGTTCCAATTGTTTTGATAATAGCTGTAAGTGTTTTGATAATACCTTGTATCATTCCAATAGTTATAATCGTCCAATGTTTGCCATCTTGTTCTGTTGCGTATTTTCATGCGTATGTATTCATCGTCATTTGATGAAGTGTACGTCTCATACTTATCTTCTTTTTTGTCTTCATTTTTCTTCGTTTCTGCGGGAGGAGCCGGAGAATAATAAACGTCATCGGGAGTCTGCGTAGATTTGTAGGCTGTTGAGCAACTTGTTAGTAAAGCTACTGCTAGCAAAAAGGGTAAGAATTTGTATTTCATATAGATTGCTTTATTAGAATTTTATCAATGTTAAGTTACTACTTTTGCGACCTAAACCATTATTTAATAATTTAGTCAAACAATTTGCCAAGATTGTTAATGTTTGAAAGTTATTTGTTAAGGTTACCTTAAATGCAAAAATATGAGTAAAGAGATTACCTCAAGGTCCCAAGATTATTCGCAATGGTACAATGACCTTATTTTGAAAGGAGGTTTGGCCGATTATAGTGCAGTTCGCGGTTGTATGGTAATAAAGCCTTATGGATATGCTCTGTGGGAAAATATGCGGGATGTATTGGATAAGATGTTTAAAGATACAGGACATGTTAACGCTTATTTTCCATTGTTTGTGCCAAAAAGCCTATTTGAAGCTGAAGAAAAAAATGCGGAAGGATTTGCAAAAGAATGTGCAGTAGTTACCCATTACCGGTTAAAAAACGATCCGGACAATAAGGGAAAATTAATGGTGGATCCGGAAGCAAAGTTGGAAGAAGAGTTGGTCATACGCCCAACCAGCGAAGCAATCATCTGGAACACCTATAAAGGATGGATCCAGAGTTACCGCGATCTTCCTTTACTGATAAACCAATGGGCAAATGTGGTTCGTTGGGAAATGCGTACCCGATTGTTTTTGCGCACAGCAGAATTTTTATGGCAGGAAGGCCATACTGCCCATGCTACCAAAGATGAGGCAGTAGCTGAAACAAAACAAATGCTGGATGTTTATGCTGAGTTTGCAGAAACTTATATGGCCATGCCGGTGATAAAAGGAGTTAAAAGTGCCAATGAAAGATTTGCAGGTGCGGAGGATACTTATTGTATAGAAGCTTTGATGCAGGACGGAAAAGCATTGCAGGCAGGCACCTCCCATTTTTTGGGACAAAATTTTGCGAAAGCATTTGATGTTAAGTTCAGCGATAAAGAAAACAAGCTTGATTATGTATGGGCCACCAGTTGGGGCGTAAGTACCCGGTTAATTGGTGCATTGGTTATGGCACATAGCGATGATGATGGATTGATCATTCCTCCAAAACTGGCCCCTATACAGGTTGTGATAGTGCCTATATTTAAAGGAGATGAGCAGAAGGCTATGGTAGATGAAAAGGTAAATGTTTTGATGAAGGAACTAAAAGCGACAGGCATCAAGGTTAAATACGATGACAATGACAATGCCCGGCCGGGTTGGAAGTTTGCTGAGTATGAACTAAAAGGAGTTCCTGTGCGGATAGCGATTGGAGCCAGAGATTTGCAAAACAATATTGTAGAAGTAGCACGGCGCGATACAAAAGAAAAGAAAAATTACTCAATAGATGGCTTATCTGAATCAATTGTTGGACTACTGGACGAAATACAACAGAGCATTTACAACAGAGCAAAAGAATTTAGAGCAGAAAATATAACCAAGGTTGATAGTTGGGATGGCTTTGTAAAAGTGCTGGATGAAAAGCCCGGATTTGTATCAGCCCATTGGGATGGAACAAGCGAAACGGAAGATAAAATAAAGGAAATGACCAAAGCAACCATCCGTTGTATTCCACTTAACAATGAGCAGGAAGAGGGGAAATGTATTTTGTCAGGAAATCCTTCAAAAGAGCGGGTATTGTTTGCAAGGGCATATTAAAAAGTATGGTTTTGTTAGTTTTCATATCCATTGTAGATTGGTTGCAGGAACATATGTTGGCCTGTCCCTTCAAAAAATTGCTACATATTGAATGTCCTGGCTGCGGTCTACAAAGAAGTTTTGTTGCTCTGGTAAGAGGCGACATTGCCGAAAGTTTAAAATTGTATCCCGGCCTTTTGCCAATAATGGTTTTGATTATGTATACTTTTATGCATTTGAAATATGATTTCAAGAGTGGCGCAAGAAATATAAAAGCGCTGCAGGTATTTGCAGTTATAGTTATTTTCATTTTTTATGTTTATAAAATAATGAACAATAAAATTTTCGGTTAATAAATATTGGATTTGATTTTTTTGTTTCAATTTTTTGCTTTTATATTTACAACTAAACTAAAAAACAACGCTTCATGGACAATCAAATTAATCAACAAAATTATGGCAATCAAATACAGCAACCTATACCAAACAGTACTGCTGTACTTGTCTTAGGTATTGTATCTATTATTGGCTGTTTTTGTTATGGTGTTGTAGGAACAATCTGTGCCATTATTGCCATTATTCTTGCAGGAAATGGAAAAAAGCTATACGAACAAAATATGTCAGCTTATACAGAGGCATCTTACAAAAACCTAAAAGCAGGAAAGGTTTGTGCCATTATTGGATTAGTCATGTCTATACTTACCATTTTGATTACTATAGGCGTTATCATGATTGTGGGTTTGGAAGCTTTGAAAAATCCTGAAAGTATTTTTGGAAATAAGTATTAAGGTAAATGATAAAATAATTTTTGAAAAGCAGGCAATTTTGCCTGCTTTTTTTTGATTTTTTTTTATTAAGTTCCACCGTATCCTTCATAATTTTTGTTTCATGTGAAGGAATGCAGCGAATTTCATTTTTGAATGAAGATGTTTAGTATTTTGGTACAGAAAAAGTATAAATGATTGGGTAATTGGAATAATTAAAAATTGAGTAATTAAGAACATTTCCCAATGAAAATTGAATTAAATTAGCGCCGAAATGGAGTATAAATTAGAAAGGCCGATAGTTGGAAAAATTGGTAAGGAACATTACAAGGTAACACTTGAATGGCGAAATGGAATTATTGTAGGAGACGAGCCCACTTCTATTGGAGGAAAGGATATAGGTCCTGACCCTTACACCTTATTCCTTTCTGCTTTAGCAGCTTGTACATTGTCAACCTTGCGCATGTACATAGATAGAAAAGGATGGGATATTCCGGAAATTTCTGTACATGTCAATATGTATCAAACCACCAATGAAATATTGACAACCAACATTGTCAGAGCTATTTATTTTGACAATACTATTTCCGCTGATCAAGAAGAAAGGTTATTATTGATTGCCAAAAAATGCCCGATATCTAAAATTTTAGAAAATAGCATTGCCATTATCACAACAATATAGGTATGGAAATTTTGCAAAAAGATGATGGGAAAAAAGGGATGTTTTATGTAGCACAGGATAATAATGTACTTGCCGAAATGACCTATGTATGGGTAGGAAATGATAGGATCATCATTGATCATACAGAGGTTGACAATGTGCTATCGGGAAAGGGAGTAGGCAAACAATTGGTTACAAAAGCGGTGGAATTTGCTAGGGAAAAAGGGATAAAAATAATACCTTTATGTCCATTTGCTAAAAGTGTTTTTGATAAAGTAAAAGAGTTTAAGGACGTACTATAAATTTAACGCAACATGGACAAAAATAACCTAACCAAAGAGTATTCCAACGGCGAAATTACTGTTGTATGGCAATCCGGCAAGTGTATTCACTCCGGTAATTGTGTTCGAAATTTATCATTAGTATTTCAACCTAAAGAACAACCCTGGATAAAAATGGAGAATGCAACTACAGGAGAGATTATCGCCGCTGTTTGTATATGCCCTTCCGGTGCATTGAGTATAAAGGATACGAAATGAAGATTGTCTTCTTTTTTATATTGAGAGAGGTGAGCGGATAAAGGCGGAAACTTATGGCAGAAGGATTTGCAGGTGAAAAAACCTACAAAGTCAGGAATATAATTACAATAGCATAGTTTTTTATTTTTGGTCTTTGCCCTAATATAGTTAATTTTTTTTTTCTGCCCTCTTTAGTTGGAAATTTTACTTTCTCAAATCAATTTTATTAAAACCAAATCACTCAATCAAACTAGTTTCCTTGCGTATTTTTTTTATGCTATCAAACAAATGATCAAGATCTGCCTGACTATTGAATCCATTGATGGAATAGCGCATGAATACTTGGCTACCTAGTTGCATAATTGGTATTTCGATCTTATAATTTTCATACAAATGTCTTTGCAGTTTTTCGGGGGCTTTTGTTTTTATGGGTGCACTATACAACTGTAAAATGAAATCATCATTGACCGGTGCAATAGGTACAGAACCTAATAATTCGCAGAGGGTGGAAGCATTAGTCTGTACTAATTTTTTACATTCATCGGCTACTGTCCTCCAATCATATATTTGCATAAATTCAATAGCAGCAGGGATGGTTAAAAAAGCCGAATAGTCTCGGGTGCCATTCATTTGGTGGTAGTCAAGAAAGGTGGATGCAGAAGGAAACTGGGCCTTGTAGCCCCAACTAACGATCAGCGGATCAATCATTGGCTGAATTTCTTTTTTTGCATACAAAAACGAACTTCCTTTTGGGGTCATCATCCATTTGTGGCAGGCCCCAACATAGATATCAAAAGGAGATTCCCTCAAATTGAGCGGCAGTTGTGCAGGGGCGTGGGCACCATCTACAAAAGTCATAATTCCTCTCCCTTTTGCTTCAGTACATATCTCTTCTACAGGTAAGCGAAGTCCTGTACTGCTTGTAATATGGCTGATGAAAATTAGTTTTGTTTTGGCAGTTATGCTATTTAGAAATGCAGAAACAATTGCTTCTTTTGATTGTATAGGTAATGCAATTGGTTGCTTCACATACTTTGCCCCGGCCTTATCGCAATAATACTGCCATGCTTTATCGCAAGCACCATACTCTATATCGGTTGTCAGTATTTCATCTCCTTCTTTTAGGTTCAAACTTTTAGCTACTGTATTTACTGCATATGAAGGGCTGGTCACATAGACAATATCATCTTTATCGCAATGTATATAATTGCCCAAAGCTAATCTTGCTGCTTCCAGATATTTCAATCCATTGTACGTAATAAACTGAACCGGTTCTTGTTCCAGTTCTAACTGTAGTTGCTGATACTTTTCAAATATTGGCTTCGGACATGCACCAAAGGAACCAAAGTTGAGGTAAGTTATATCATTTCTTAATAGAAATAAATGTCGGAGGTTTTGCATAATTAAATGTAAGGGAAAGTTTTTGAAATGGGAAAATCATTGTTAGTTTATAAACAATTGTATCATTGCTATAAATACTAGTAAAATGGGTGGAACGATAAGGGCTGAAATAAAACCTGGGATGTTGGTGAATATTATTTTAAAAGAAGATCAGCGCAGCGGCTCACTTACTGAGGGAATAGTGAAGGATTTGCTTACGAGTGCACCCCGCCACCATAGGGGTATTAAAGTGAGATTGGAAGATGGTCAGGTAGGCAGGGTTCAGGAAATTTTGGATTCGAATATTGATTAAGATGGTTTACCGGGTTGGTCATTTTTCAGCTTCAATACTGTAAAGTACTGTTATTGGTTTAACCATAATAAAGCAAAAAAAAAACGGTCATCGTTTATAGCACCTGCTTTTGGCTGCTGTAGGATTTTAAAAAATACAGTTGTTTAAAACGCGCTTGGCATGGATAATAAAAACAATTCGCCACAATTTATTATAAATGATATCTCTACTTCCGCTTGAGAAAATTGCTTAACAAAGCAAACAATTTTACCGGTTCTTCTACTTGAGGGTTGTGCCCTGAATTTTCAAACATTACAAACTTAGCTTGCGGACAATACTGTTTGTATTTAATCATCATTTCTGGTACCGCTACTCTATCGAACCTGCCACCATATATGAGCACGGGCATGGTAAGGTTTTTTAATTGGCCCCGATAGTCGAAATTACCTATATCATTACCTACAATAAAATCGCCATCCTTACCGACTAATTGATAATATAGTTTTGTATTCATCGGATTTGGGTAAGTTTTGCTTTTCTGCGGCTTAAAGTTATCCGGATTGTAAGCATATAAAAATCCATAGGGAACCCTTCCATAAATTTTCTGGTGAATTTCATCGCTTGATATAGCACCTGCTTCTCTTATTTTCATCAATGCTTCCCAAACTTCAGGATAATTTGTTTTGATTTCGTGGTTGCTGTTGTCGTCATTCTTTTGCCACATGATAAAGCTGTGAAAGCTGTTGGCAAGCACCAAATGACTAACATTTGCAGAATATTTTACTGCATAACCCTGTGCTACAACTCCACCATAAGAGTGACCCAACACATTTACCTTGTTAAGGCCTAATGCTACACGCAAACCTTCTATATCTTCAATGTCGCGTTGCAAAGAATAGGCTGTTACCTCTTTTGCAGTATCAGATTTACCCCTTCCAAAGCCATCGAAATAGATGACCATATTGTCCTTGGCCAATGAGTCGAAACTTCGCAATCCTACATGTACGCCGCCGGGTCCGCCCGGAATGATTATAATCGGATCGCCTTGTCCAGCAACTACCACCCACAATTTAGCGCCATTAACATTGATGTATTTTCCATCTTTCCAGCTATCAGGGTATAGTTGAGCCGATAAGGTTTGAATAGCGATGCAAAAGCAAATCAGTAATAATATTTTGTTGATGGTAGTTACCAGCTTCATGGTGAAACCCTCCCTTTTGGTTTAGTCTTTTTGTTTCTTTACATACTTAGTAAGTATCACAATCATCTGGCCTTCTATTCTGCCTTCTATTTGCTCCACATTGTTTTCTACGAGGTGAATATTTCTGATGATGGTTCCAACTTTTGCATTTACAGTTGAACCTTTTACATTGAGCGATTGTGTCAGCAAAACAGTATCTCCCGTATTCAAC
>JANPHE010000200.1:0-16143 GCA_031424295.1 Segetibacter sp.
CTCATCAAAAAAGCGTTAAGAAAATTTGGATGACAGTCGGTAAAAAATGAAACAGACCTTACAAAAGTTTGGTTTAATTAATAGCTGGTAAGTCGCACTTCATGTAAATGCTTTACTTTTAAAAAATAGATTCTTAAATAAATCTATCCGCAATAGGGCCATTACCCAAGCAGCAAATGAAAATAAACAGCATCAAATATCTCCTCGTCTATATTACGCCCCTCGTTATTTGCTGGTCGCTATATGCCGGCGGGTGGTTTGCGTATAGTGCGCTACTTTTCAACTTCTTCTTTATTCCATTTTTAGAACTCTTTACCAGGGGATCTGAAAAAAACATGAGTGAGGTACAGGAAGCCATCGCAAAGAAAGACCGCGTTTATGATTATCTGTTGTATGCTTTGGTACCTGTACAATATGCCATCTTAGGGTACTTTCTCTTTAGAATTAGCAACCATACCATGCCTTTGTATGAAAAAATAGGAATGACCACTGCCTATGGCATATCGTGCGGAGTGCTAGGCATCAATGCTGCACACGAACTTGGCCATAGGGTAACAAAAGTGGAGCAGGCTATGAGCAAAATGCTGTTGCTAACATCCTTGTACATGCACTTTTTTATAGAGCACAACAGAGGCCACCATAAAAATGTGTCTACCGACGAAGACCCTGCATCGGGCAGGTTTGGAGAAAGTGTGTATGCTTTTTACATCCGTTCTATGCGAGACAGTTGGTTGTCTGCATGGAAACTGGAGGCAAAGAAACTGACAAAAAACAACCAACCATTTTGGAGCCTTCACAACGAAATGATCCGGTTTCAATTGCTGCAACTGGCGTTGATTGCAGCCGTTTTAGTAATATTTGGATGGCAGACCCTGTTGTTTTTTGAATTGGGTGCCCTTATGGGATGTTTGCTGTTGGAGACAGTCAATTACATAGAGCATTACGGACTGCGCAGAAAAAAAGTACAAGACTACTATGAGCGAACATTACCCGTACACTCGTGGAACAGCAACCACCCGATTGGCAGGCTGTTGTTGTTTGAACTTACCCGACATTCAGACCACCACTACATGGCAAGCCGCAAGTACCAACTCCTGCGCCATTTTAATGAAAGCCCCCAAATGCCAACCGGCTATCCGGGCATGATGCTGTTGGCTATGGTACCGCCACTTTGGTTTTTGGTAATGAATAGAAAAATAGCAGAATACCGGCAAACAGCAGCGGGGTATTCGTTGGGGTAAGCTTATATTTTGTTCGCATGGTGTCTCCTGCAAGGGACCTTGCGCTGTTTAACCAAGCCGGGATCTATTGCTAACAAGCGTGGCATAGAAAAAAGAAACTTACAAGACAAATAGTCCAAATTGTTACACCGCCACTTGCATTGTTAATCCCCCACCTGCATTGTCACTCCGACCATAGGAGGAGTCTCAATAGCACAATCATTAGGTTTTTTCTCCGCCGCGGCGGAGAGGAAAGACAATGCATAGCTGTAGCTTTTTTTGTCCGCAAGGTTTCTCTTGCAAGTGACCCTGCGCTGTTAACCCAAGCTAGGACTTTGACAAGTATTCAACTTTTGTTTGGGCTGACGAATAAATTTGGTCAATAGAATAAAACATATACTTTTGAAACATAAACGAACAGTAGTTCCAAGTTGAAGGAACGCTATTTCCACACCTGCAGGAATACCTGTTCCTTGGCAGTAACCGTGGTAGACATCAAAAGACTTTTAGTACCAACTATTAAAAACTATTTATGAAAAAACACTACTTTTTACTTTATGCAAACATAGGTTTGTTACTCTTGACATTTCCCGCCTCATTTTTATTTGGCACAAGTTATTTCGCTGACTTGCAAACTAGGAATTATTCGACCTCTTTCATGGTGATATTCACGTTACTTCTCACCTCCCTTTTTGTAATTTTAGGATCCTACTTACAATCTCAACGAGCCAATAAACTCATCTGGACTCTGTTTGCATTCCATATTGCATTGACAATTCCAACAGTAGTTTTCTTAAAATTTCCTTCTATTTTTCTTGATTTCCAGAGCACAAGTATAGGAGATATATTAAAAGCAATGTCAGTTCGAATAAAATTTATTCCTGCTGCTTGGGTGCTTTTTGTTATTGGCCAGGCTTTGTTTCTATTTTACTTTTTAAAGACGGTAAGGAGAAGCGACAATCGAGATTTATATAAGCTTCAGCAGCTTTAATTTTATAAGATTTTGCGCCTTTGCCGGTGTTATCACCGGCAAACTTCTTATTGGTGAATGATCTGATATCGGTAGTAACCTCATCTACCTCTTTTGTCCGCGTAGTATCTCCTTCAAGGGCCCCTGCGCTGTTTATCCAAGCTGTGAATTTGACTAGCACATGAAGCCTGGAAAGAAGACTCACGAATGAAAAGAAAAAGCAGATTGCCCTAACAACGGTACAAAATGTATAACACTAAAAAGTTGATTTTTAATACAAGTGTTTGTTGCTATATTGTGTCTTATAACACTAATCGGGACGTCACCAGTTATTAATATGCGACTTCTTAAAACTTTAAAACTCATACTGACCTTTTATAGAAGTTTTTTTATTTTTACTTCAGCTATCACAATCTGTTGCATATGGATTTTTCAGAAAAATGGCATTTCTGCTTTTTTCCCACTCTTTTGGTTTAAAATTGCTACGCTTGGACTTGTGTACTACTTTATTAAAAACTACAAATTCAGAGAGATTTATTACTATCAAAATTTAGGTTTTTCTAAAATTGTTCTTTGGTCATTTACCCTGACTTTTGATTTCGCCCTTTTTATTGTTTCCCTCATAATTACCCATAGACTTAATGCAACATAAATTTGAAGCAGACAGTATTCTGTTGGAGTTTGGAACAAAAAGAATTTTGTCAAACATATATTTCAGATGTGAAACCGGACAAATTACGGGAATATTAGGTCGCAACGGACAAGGTAAAACTTGCTTAATGAACATTGTCTATGGAAACTTGAACCCAATTAGCAAATCAATCCGCTTTGACAATGTTGCCATATTCCAGGCATTTACACGAGCTGACCTGATTACATACCTTCCACAATTCAACTTCATTCCAAGTCATCTAACACTAAAAAGAATATTCGCTGACTTTGAATTAGAATATGGGGAATTTGAAAGAATATTTCCAGAATTTGGGATAAAATATAAATCGTCAATCAGTAATCTGTCAGGCGGACAGAGACGTTTAATAGAAGTGTATGTTATTGTTAAATCATACTCACAATTCTCAATGCTTGACGAACCTTTTTCTCATTTGATGCCGCTGCATATAGAAAAAGTTATCGAACTATTGATGATAGAGAAATCAAACAAAGGCTTTTTAATCACCGACCATATGTTTCGGTATGTAACAGAAATATGTGACAACCTTTATGTTTTATCCGATGGTAAAACCCATTTGACAAAAGATATTACAGATATAGAAAAGCTCGGTTACGCAAGACTTTAACAGCAGGTAACATTGCATTTGATGGATGTCGGCGGACAGATAACGTTGCTTCAACGGTGTGCTAATATGAGCTTCTATACCAGCCCGACGTTATAAATTGAGCATTAGAATTCACAATGAACTATTGTATATTACATCAGCATTTGTACCAGGCAGACGGATTTCAAATTCCGCCACAAACAAAAATGCTTTAACATTAGTGGAAACCTTAACCAACCTTTATTAATTATAAATTCAGGATATGAAAATCTTTTTATCAGTACTTTTTGCAATTGTGATAGCTGTTTCGGCTTGTACAAAAGAGACTATTCTCAATAATGAAACTTCAAACACTCCCATCATAGATTCTGTAAATACTCAGTACATCGTCTACAACATGGGGAACAGTAGTTATGTTATTTTCCGGCCGGTAGATACGCTCGATGCACGTTATTTTAAAAATCTTTCAGAAACAACAATAGATGGATATTCATTTTCATCTGGAATATCTTTCTATTTCAAATTTGCCGGAAATGATTCTGTAGGAATAAAACAGCTTACTGATTTATATATTTATCAAGGAGGTATAAAATATTTTGCTAACAGCAATATTCAAATTAGCATTTTGCAATACCCTACTAGTAAAAATGGATATATAATAGGTAGCTTTTCTGGAACTGTTAAAGATACTGTTGCCTCCATTGTATATCCTTTACAATGCAGTTTTAAAGTTCAAAGAGACCTTTAAGAATAACTAAATCTTAAAGTAGCAAGAAGTCTGTTTTATGTTATAAAAATTTGATGCCGTTGGCATCGGTAAATTGAATTTGTTTTATGTTATAAAGATTTACGCCTTTAGCGGTGGTATGACCGGCAAACTGCTTGTTGGTGAAGAACCCGATAACGGGAGTAACCTCAGCCACTGCTTTTATAATAATTACCAAAGTGTATATTTGTTTGATGACGGTGGTTTTTTCACAGACTGTCGTTGGTGGCAACCCTAAAGAACACCTTACAAATATGAAACGACTAATTCATTTCGGACTTTATGTTTTTCTGATTTACAATATGACAGGTTGTAACGGCCAAACAAAACAAGCAGCCTCAAATTCTAACAATTCAAATAATAAAAATGGCATAGTTGGTGGGCCGTTTGAAAATGGGGAGTTTATGTACATTCGTATGCCTGAAAATATCAAATCAATTGATACCAGTGCAGGTTGGACACAAAAAGGTCAAAAACTTTTGATTACAGGAACAATTTACAAGTTAGATGGAAAAACACCTGCACCTAATGTAATCCTTTATTATTACCATACAGATATGAATGGCGTGTATGCTGGCAAACAAGGATTAGACCCCAGAGTAGCAAGACATGGATACATTCGTGGTTGGGTAAAATCGGATGCAAATGGTAAATATTCCATCTACACTGTTAGACCTGCCCCCTATCCTAATACAAACTTTGAAGCCCATATACATCCCTCAATAAAAGAACCAAACATTGCCAAAGAATATTACATTGACGAATTTGTCTTTGATGATGATAAATTACTGACTGGAGAAAAAAGAAAGAAACTTCCTAACCGAGCTGGAAGTGGAATTTTAAGAGTTTTAATTTCAGACGACCTACAAATCGCAGAGCATAATATTATTTTAGGTCTTAACATTCCGAATTATCCAGAAACAAATAAAACAGAAAAGCAATCAGGTCTTGAAATTGGCGAAGACAATCCATCTTTTATTCCTTACCACGCCTTTGGTCCAGACAAAGGAACAAGAACTTGTCCAGTTTGTAAGTATGGACGTTTTCACGGTATAGTTTACTTCGTTGGCAATAATCCCAATTGGGAAGACATTAAAAAATGGCTTACTTTTTTAGAGCAAGAAAGTGTAACACGAAGTAAATATTTAAAAGCATACTTTGTTTACGGAAATGAAAATAATTATAACAAAGACATACGACAAAAAGAATTAGAAAATATTGGACTTCAACTCAATTTAAAAAATGTTGCTTTAACTTTTGTGCCCTCCATGATAGACACCGAAAGCGAAGTAAACCTAAATAAAATAAACCCAAGCGTAGAAAATACATTTGTGATTTTTAAGCACAGAACCATCATTGAAAAGTTTATAAATTTTAAAGCCACGGTTGACAATTTCAAAATAATCTCATCTACACTTGACAATACAAAAGGTGACTATTTTAATTTGTCAGAACCAAAACACAACTGACAAGCCACCAGCAACTAACTCACAGAAAAATGCTTCAAAACATGGAAGATAATCTCATTGAAAATGTTGAAAGTTTGCGAAGCTCTTAAAAAACAAAATGTGGCCTACTTGATTGTTGGTGGTACGGCACTCGCAATCCAAATATTCTTTCTTCAAATTGTGAAAATTCGTGGTGTAAATCGTGTTTTTGCATGGTTGTATATTTGAACGGAAAATTTAATAAAAGGGTGGCTTCACTCAATTTTTTTGATAAGGATTTTTTCAACAGGACAGATGCAAGGAAAAAATGCAAGTTGATCAAAAAATGAAGCAAAAAAATTATTAAACATTTCATTAGCTTCGCAATATGAGCATTCGCATTCTGATAACAGGTGGAACATTTGATAAGGAATACAATGAACTAACAGGGCAATTGTACTTCAACGAAACACATTTGCATGAGATGATTCGGCTGGGTAGGAGCAGCGTTGACGTGGAGATTGAAACATTGTTTATGATTGACAGCCTGGAAATGAATGAAGCGCATAGAAAAGTAATAGCAAAGCATTGTTTAGAATCAACAGAAGACCGGATCATCATTACCCATGGAACTGATACAATGACCGAAACCGGAAATTATCTTGCTGACATTATTAAAAAGAAAACTGTAGTACTTACAGGAGCAATGATACCATACAAGTTTGGTAGCTCCGACGGATTGTTTAATTTAGGAAGTGCCCTAGCTTTTGCTCAAACGCTGCCAAATGGTATCTATATAGCCATGAATGGTAAGCATTTCCGAGCAGGGCAGGTGCGAAAAAACAAAAAGAAAGGTTTATTCGAACCACTATAATTTGTAGTTCATTTTCTCTAAATGTAAAAAAGTATAGCCATTAAAATAAAGGGCTTATCTTTTAAATTTATAACCAATTTTATTATTATGTCTATTGGTAGAATCATTCCATGCAATAGTAACCATTAAGGGTGCAATATTTACTGAATAATTTGATTAATTAAAATATTTCATGCTGAATGTCTTTTAGTTTTCATCATGAAGAATTTGATTAGAAATAGTAAAATAACAACATCAATTATATTCTACCACAACTGGAGTATTTGATTGTATTAAGTGCGAAATACTTTTTATAAAATTTGAAATTAGGATATACAAAATAGCAGCGGTTTATATTTATTATCTGAGAGGATTTATAGAGATTACCACCTTAGTATTTAAACACGAACACTGGAAAATAGTACGCAAAGAATTAATTGATCTGTTAAGAAGGGCTTATTCTGCAGAGAAGGCAGCAGCTTTTGCTTACCAGGGTCATGCAGGTTCTGTGAAGAATAAAGAAGAGCAGCTTTCCATAAAACGAATAGAGATGGATGAGTGGAACCTTAGGAAGGAAGTGCTGAAAATAATGCAGCAATATGACATTCCAATTTCTAAAAATTATGAGTTACGGTTCCATGTAATTGGTAAGGTTATTTCATTTTCATGCTATTTAATAGGTTGGTTTATGCCTTTCTATTTTGCTGGCAGCTTGGAAAGTGGCAACGTCTGCGAGTATTTTAGAATGATGCAATACTTCCATTCATTAGGCATTACAGAACACAATGAAGTATTGTATGAAATGGGTGTGAAAGAAAAAGAGCATGAAGTTTATTTTCTAGAAAAAATTAAAAACAAAAAGTTATTGCCTTTTTTTGAGAAGATATTTTCATGGGGAGCTAATAACAGTTTTAATGATGTAGATCTAGATAATAAATATCCAATTGAAGAATCAAAACATTATTGTAAGAAATAGTTTTAAAGTATTTTGTGATTAGTTTTTTCTTTGGATATAATTTTAAGGATAGTTCGGTGAATTAGAAAATTATTAAGCTTTTGATTAATTATTACAGAACCTAAAAAGTTGAACTTTAACAATGAACAAATTGTTGAAACCTCACAATAATTAGAATGTGGATTTAGATCATTTTACCACAAGTTAAAAGGTACACTCATCTTTGTGCCGGATACAAACAAGTTTTTTGATATGGAAACAGATGCCTGGGAAAATGAATTAAAAGAATTGAAAAAAAACAAAAAACAATACCAGGAGATTTATAGTATGAATTCTAGTGATGAATTTAGATTAATGAAAAATTTTGCAGAACAATTAAAAGATATAAATTTCCTTGTCAAACTAAATGATGCTTTGAGTGAGAAAAAACTTTTTGCTGATTTTAAGTTTACTTTGGACATATCCGGCGAATATCGAGAACTATGGTTTGCTTTTAAAGAACAACGATTTACTGAATGGAAACAAAATCAACTTAATCATTAAATACTATTATTATAATTTAAGAGGAAACAAGATTTCAATTTGTTCTAGACTCGTCCATTGAATAGCCATTATTATAATTAGTGTTGTATTTTAGTTTATTTAGTAGCATGAAATGAATTGGAAATATGCGAACCATGTATGCAATTGGTAAAAAATTGTTTAAGCCTCAGGATTTTTGCATAATTAGCATAGAAAAGCCGAGAATATTTCGTAACTTAATATTCAAATTGAGCAATAAGTCATTTCAATTGCTTATTTGAGATTTTTTTTGATTTAAAGAAAAATGATAGCCATGAAACCTTTATTGTCCGTTGACCCTTCTGAAGATACTCAATCTAACCATTTGGAAATAAAATATCTTCCTAAATATGCACATTTTTTATTGGCACACCACTTGGAAGAATTTACCGATGAAGTCCTTCGCTTGTCTCATGAAGAAGAAGTGTCGTATTTCAAAAATTTCGAGACTTTGTCAGAAGCGGAATATTACGAACTCAATTTCCAATCTAATGAACGTTTGCTCCAAAAATTAAGCGAACAGAATATAAATGAATTTATCGTTGCAGCTACGGAAGACTATATTAACAATCGGTTGCCTGTAGTAGATAAAGATGATATTTTGGCAGAGGATATCATTATTCATTCAATGATTATCCGTAAGACTTTTCGTCATTTTTTAAAAGAATATACGAAAGAACCAAGTTATTTTGTGCTCGTTATGGATGATGTTGATAGTTTTATGGCAGCTTATAATATTAGTATTTTTAAAGCTTTCTTGCTCATTCAGCAAAAAAAGATAAAGACAATGAATGAGGATTTATTGTTGGCCCAAAAACTTTCTAAAATGGGAAGTTTTTCGTGGAATTTGCAAACAGGTGAAACGAAGTTGACTGAAACCACCAAAACTATTTTAGTCCTTGATAAGCCAATTACTGTAGAAGAATTTTATGATTATATTCAACCAGAATATCGAACATTAGTTAAAGATGCCATAGACAATGCTATTAAAGGAAATGGTACCTTGGAGTGTGAATTTTCGTACATGAAGGATGGAATAGAAAAAAGAATATTTTTAGTTGGGCTTGTTACATATTTAGATGGTAAACCAATAACGATGAGAGGTTCCGTTATCGATAAAACTGAAGAGTATACGCTGATAAAGAAGTTGAAGCAAAGTGAGGAATTAATTAAGCTATGAAATATATGTAAGTTAAAAAATGATACTGCTTAGAGTTTATTATTTCGTTTTGGTTCAAAATTTTATCTGAATCAATATTGTTTCTAATTTGCTCCTAGTAAAATGCCACTATCGAAATGTTATTATTTTTTTGAGCATTCATTTCAAAAAAGAGGAAGTTATATAAAGAATAGCTTCTAAATCTTTATACTTCCAATTACCTAGAAATCGGAAAAGGAGAAAAAATTATTTCAAGTTGAAAGAGTTTCAATCTATTTATTAACTTGTTCTTGCAAAAATATCTTCTAAGATGAAACTGCTGATAATTATTGCAATGTCGTTTGTGGCGATATTGTCTGTTGTAATGCTCAACCATTGGAATCTCTCAAATGATGATTATAACGCCACTTATAACATTGCTAAGAAGAAAAAAGCGTTCAGTATCCTGTGCTCACCACAGTACATTCCTGGCGTAAATAATGAAATGATGCCTTTGGAAGGGTGGGGTACTTATAGTTGGCAAATAACAACAATAAGTGATAGTGCCCAATATTATTTCAATCAAGGGATCAATATGTATTATGGGTTTCATATTGTAGAAGCACGAGCATCGTTTGAAAAGG
Source organism: Segetibacter sp. (assembly GCA_031424295.1). Classification (GTDB taxonomy): domain Bacteria; phylum Bacteroidota; class Bacteroidia; order Chitinophagales; family Chitinophagaceae; genus Segetibacter. The sequence continues at coordinate 9,812 of JANPHE010000200.1, forward strand.
CAATCACTTTTGATCCTGATTGTGCGATGGCTTGGTGGGGAAAGGCTTTGGCTCTTGGACCAAACATCAATGATTTTATATATCAGGCTCCTATAGATGCATATCCTTCAGCACTAAAGGCAAAGCAGCTAATAACACAAGTGTCGCCTATGGAGCAAGCATTGATTTCAGCAATGGCTATTAGGTATTCTTCCGATAGTACGGGCGATCAAACCAAAATGAATGGGATGTACAAAGAAAAAATGGCCATGGTTTATAAGCATTATATGAACAATGTGGATGTAGCTTCTATATATGCGGATGCTTTATTGTTGCTTCATCCGTGGGATTTATACGACTATAAATCCCAGCCCAAACCTTGGACTTTAGAGATCGTTAAAACTGTGCAGCATGCACTTAAGATAAACCCTAATCATCCTGGAGCAAATCATTATTATATACATGCAATTGAGGCTTCTTCGCATCCTGCAGATGCTATGAGGAGTGCTGAACTGTTGGCTCTGTTAATGCCGGGTGTGGCCCACATTGTTCACATGCCTTCTCACATTTTTATAAGGACTGGTTATTATGCTAAGGGAATGTCTGTTAATGACGAAGCATTGGAAGCTTATTCTTCCTATTTGCAGGCATATCCCGATGTAGAACAAAGTATGGCGCTTTATAGTCTTCATGCTATGCACATGAAAGCTAATTGTGCACAAATGGCTGGCAATTATATGCAGGCTATGACTGCATCAAAGGCTTTGAAAGATGCAATACCTGTGGAGTATTTGGGATTACCCGGATCCATGGGAAATTATGTTCAGTACATGTACCATACTATGTTGTTTACACAAATCAGGTTTGGAAAATGGGATGAATTGTTAAAAGATTCAGTAACTGATACATTGGTTTACGCTCCTGTTTTGCAACATTTTGCTCGAGGGCTTGCATTTAGTAGAAAAGGAGATGCTTTTTCTGCTAAAAGAGAGCTTCAACTGATGCATGAAAAAATGAAAAACCAAGAATTAAAAGCAGTATGGGCAACTTTTAGTCCGGCATACAATGATGCTGTAGTGGGCGAGCACTTATTACAAGGTGCCATTGCAGAATGCGAGCACAACTTACCCTTGGCCATTGCTAATTACAAAAAAGCAGTTGCAGCAGAAGATAGTATAGTCTATAATGAACCGAGAGATTGGTTGTTGCCTGCACGCCAATATTTAGGCAATGCATTGTTAAAAGCTAAGCAGCAGATGGAAGCGGAAGCCGTATTTAAAAAAGACCTGGTGATTAATCCTAACAATGGGTGGTCACTTACGGGGCTGAAAAAGATCTATCAATCTACAAAAAATGTTCAGGCTTTGAAGGCTGTAAACCACCGGTTGCGGGATGCATGGCTGGTAAAAGATACTGAAGTGAATAATCCGGTTTTCTAGAGGCTTGATATTTCTAAATATTATTTTTTATTAAAATTAAATGGATGGAAAAATTATAGTTACGTTTTTGGCCTTTTTGTTGAAGGTTAGGTTGACAAGTAAACTCATTAATTATCCAATCTGTTTTGTTCACATTCATTCCTAATCTTTTAAAAGTTACTTTTAATTTCTAAAAACAACCTTTATGAAACAGAAAATCCTTTTTGTTGTATGCCTTTTATTCGGCCTATTGTTTATCAATTCCGGGTTGAATAAGTTTTTTAACTATATGCCTATGCCGTCAGATATGCCTGAAGCAATGCTCAAGTTGTTTGCATCTTTTATGGAAATTAAATTTCTTATGCCTTTGGTTGCAGTAGCAGAGATAATAGGCGGACTGCTATTCATCTTTAGTAAAACGAGGGCATTGGGTGCCATCATTATTTTTCCTGTCAACATCGGCATTTTATTAACCCATATTCTTTTTGTGCCATCAGGTATTGTACTTGCCATTATACTGCTTGGTATCAATCTTTGGGTTCTTGTAATTAATAAGGATAAGTACATGCCAATGATTGAGAATTAACATTGGGTTTATTTGTTGTATGATAAGCAACAAGTTAATATGATGAATCAACTAGGTATTTGGAAACTAACCTAAACCATGCCTTTTATAGGCTCATATTTTGTTTTTACAAAGAATGATTTTCCGCACTATATTTTATCAAATTCGAAAATAAAATAAAATCCATAATCAAATCTATAAGTGTAAAAAGATCGTAGATAATAACTAGCATTCCGGAATTTGCTATTAACCTTTAATTTTTTTACACTTTTAAAAATGATTATTATGAGAAAAAAGTTATTCCTCTTAAGGGGGTGTAAGTTTATTTTTACTTTACCTCTCCTGTTTTTTGCATCCTTTGGGTTTGCATCATCACACAGAGAGGCGCCATTGATCTCCAACGATCCATTGGCTGACAATACAGATGTTTATGCTTTTCGTAGTCCCGGTGACTCAAACACGGTAACCATTATTGCTAATTACATTCCATTCGAATTGCCCGAAGGAGGTCCCAATTATTACACCTTCGGTACTAACATTCGATATGAAATTCACATTAAGAATAAGACGACTACCACAACGGATGACATTACTTATCGGTTTACTTTTTCGCAAATGAATGAGGATGAGACAACATTTTTCAATATTAGATTGGGAAAACAAAATCTCAAAACCGTTTATAAGTGCGAGAAAAGTATGGGAGGTGGAGCGTTTGTTACGATTATGGATAATGGAGTAGTTCCGCCACCAAACATAGGACCTCGTTCTATCCGCAACAATACGGTAGGACTTGATACTAATTATCATCGTTTAATGTTGGAGTCAGTTGCTACAGCCACAACCGGAGAACAATTGTTTTGCGGACCTGTAGATGATCCGTTTTTTGTAGATCTAGCGGGAGTATTTGATGTTGGTAATTTTAGACCAAGAAATAACAATACCAATGAGACAAAAGATGCTTTAGCTCGGTTCAATGTACACTCTATTGCATTGAAAATACCAATTAGTTTGTTGCAAAAAGATGGCAAGACTACAGCATTAGCTACAAGTATCCTTGATCCAGAGTTTGTAATTGGTGTATGGGCAAGCTCCAGTCGCCAAGCAATAAAAACTATAAACGCAAATGGTACATCAAGTTATTCTGGCAATTGGGTACAAGTATCTCGCTTAGGAATGCCATTAACAAATGAAGCTATCATTCCGGTTGGTATGAAAGATCGTTGGAATGCTAAAACGCCTTACAACAATAATGATCTTCCTTTTGCTGCTAACTTCAACAATCCAGAATTAGGTTTGTACATGGATCAGTCTCAATTTGGTTCTGCTGTTCCAGCTCTAAATGCATTGCGAATTCAGACTAGTTCTTTGGGTGCATTTGACTTTAGAAATGGTAAAAAGGGACTTTGGTCATTAAAAGGTTCTGCGGCTGTAGCAGGTACTGCTTTGGACGATGCATTATACGGTACCATTTTGCTACCCGACAGTGTAAGTCCACGTGCTGTAGATTTACTGCCTATATTTTTTACAGGTGTGCCTAATGTACGTCCTTATCAATTGGCTACCGGTAAAAACGGAGACCCACTTGCTGCCGGCAAGCCGTTTATAAACAATTTTCTACCAACACTGGGAGATATGCTACGCTTGAATATGGCCGTACCAGTAACGCCTAGAAGCAGTCCAGATTTTAGCTCTTTAGGAATAATTAAAGCGGCTGTACTTGGATTAACAGATAGTAGGTATAATAGGAATAGAGATATTGATTTTATTCCAAATATGGATGGATTTCCTAATGGCAGAAGGTTAGAGGATGATGTAACTACAATTGAACTTCAAGCAGTAGCCGGAGTAGCTTTGGCTGCCATTGGTTTGTGGTACGATGATTATGATCCTAATACTTCAGCAAGCCCTGTAACACCACAACTTGTAAAAGTTTTAGAATTTACTGCTGGTGTTACCGTAAATGATACAGCATATAAAACAGAATTCCCTTACGTTCAGACACCATGGAAGGGAAGCAATTACACTCTTAAATCAAGGTTCTAACAAATCAAAAGTATTAAATTATGAAAAAAATTCTAAATCAGCTCTCAGCAGTATTGGTTTGTTTAGTCCTTATTCAGACTACTGCATCAGCCTCTTCGCATAGGGAAGCGCCATTAATCTCCAATGATCCATTGGCAGATAATACCGATCTTTATGCCTTTAGAAGCCCAAGAGATACAAATAAAGTGGTGATAATTGCCAATTATATTCCTTTTGAGCATCCTGCTGGAGGACCTAATTGGTACACATTTGGTAGCAATATTCGGTATGAAATTCATATTGACAATAATACTGCTACCACCGGCGATGACATTATTTATCGTTTTGTTTTTAAACAAGTAAATGATGATCCGACTACATTTTTCAACATCAGGTTAGGTAAACAAAACATAAAGACAACCTATACACTGACTCGCAGCAAGAATGGTGGAGCAAGTTTTAGTACAATCGTTTCCAATGGTGTAGTGCCTCCTCCAAATATTGGTCCCCGATCAATAGAAAACGCTACAGTTGGTTTAGGTGCCCAAAATTATGATGCGTTAATGGTCAATGCTATAAGCACTGCTGTAACAGGCGAACGTGTTTATTGTGGTCCGGCCGACGACCCATTTTTTGTTGACCTTGGGGGTGCATTTGACGTAGGCGGTTTCACAAGAAATAGTAGAGATGGACTAACTAAGTTCAACTGTCATTCTATTTGCATAGAAGTTCCAATTAGTGTTTTGCAAAAAGATGGTAAGACAACAAAAAAAGCAACGAGTATTCTTGATTCTGACTTTGTGATAGGTATTTGGGCTAGTGCCAATCGCCGCACAACTACCACTTTTAGCTCTGCAAGTGGTACTGAAGCAGGAACAGGAGATTTTGTTCAGGTGTCCCGCCTAGGAATGCCATTGACTAATGAAGTGGTTATACCGATTGGCAAAAAAGATAAATGGAATGCTACTTATCCAACCAATGATGGGCAATATGCGAGTTTTTTCAAAAACCCAGAATTGGGTTTGTACATGGATGACTCTCAGTTTGGCACTGCTGTACCGGGATTGTTCGATCTTCGCATTCAATCTAAATCATTAGGTGCTTTTGATTTTAGAAATGGAAAAGAAGGTCTTTGGCCATTGAAAGGTACAGCTGCTGTTGCAGGTACTGCATTAGATGATGCGTTGTATGGTACCATTTTGTTACCCGATAATGCTAGTCCTCGCGCAGTGGATTTACTTCCAATTTTCTATACAGGTGTTCCTAATGTAAGACCTTATCAACTTGCCACAGGTAAGAATGGTGATCCATTAGCAGCAGGAAAGCCTTTTATCAATAACTTTTTACCTACATTGGGCGATATGCTTCGCTTAAATATGGCAGTGCCCGTTACCCCTAGAAACAGTAGTGATTTTAGTTCTCTTGGTATCATCAAAGCCGCAGTTTTAGGTCTTACTGACAGCAGATTTAATGGCAATAAAAATCTACAGTTTATACCTAACATGGATGGCTTTCCTAATGGAAGAAGACTGGAAGATGATGTAACTACCATAGAACTTCAGGCCGTAGCAGGTGTAGCATTGGCTGCTATTGGTTTATGGTATGATGATTATGATCCGAACAGTTCACCTAGTCCTGTAACTCAACAGTTGGTTAATGTACTTTCATTTGACGCAGGAGTTACAAAAAATGATACCACATTCAAAGAAAGTTTTCCGTTCGTTCAGGCTCCTTGGAGAGGTTTTATTGGGGCTTCTTTAGCTAGAGAACAACTTCTTGATGCAAAAAGTGCTGACAAAACAATAGCAAAAAAATTGGATCAAGACTCAAGGTCAACTAGAGTTATTAGCAAGTCTATCATTAACATTGCTCCAAACCCTGCCACTGACTTTATTAGAATTAGCACATCTGCTGAGAGAATTACCCTTTCGCTTTTTGATGGTGAGGGTAGAAAACTTGCAGCAAAAGTTATGACTAGAGGTAGTGGTGAGTTTAATCTTGCTCCATTAACAAAAGGTACTTATTATATAGTGGTTGAAAAAGATGGCATTAAACTAGAAACAAAAAAGTTTATCAAACTGTAATTTCATTTTTTATGATTAATGAACAACCCGGTTATTACCGGGTTGTTTTTTTTAGTGGAAAGAGCTTTTCTGATTTTTTCACAAAAATGGGGAGAGAAACATAAGTTATTAATTACTTTAATTGGCTCAGTTTGATTTATTGGGGAGAAAGGAATAATTTGGTTTAAAAATCAATTGGAAAAAGAGTTATTGCAATTTATTTTACCGGAGGGATTACTATTGCATTTCGACGTTATAGAAATATTGTTATTATGCGACATTAAA
>JANPHE010000201.1:0-8974 GCA_031424295.1 Segetibacter sp.
GAAATACCAGTTGAACATAAACAACTTACAAAAACAAGCTATAATTTAAAACACGGAACTATCCTTGAAATAAATGGAATCAACTCAGAGGAATGGACAAGAAGTGAAATAAAAAAATTAAAGGATAAGCTATCTAAATTAGTAAAACCCAAAATAAATAAATCATTAAAGGAAAAACCATTTAAGATATTTATTTACTCGGCAGACGATATTGAAGAAGATAAAAAGGATGCAATAAAGTTCGCAGATAAAGGAGAAGGGGCTGTTTATAGAAATACTGTAAATGGTGAAATTGAAAATTTTGTTTTTGAAGAGTTGAATATTAAAACTACAAAAATTGAAACACAAATTTCGACTCAAGGTAGTGAAACAACTACTTCATTGATAGATAGAGATAATTTCATTTACAGCATAAAAGAAAAAAACAAATATCACTTATTGAATAATATTTCAATAAAACTCTACTTTTTAAATCGTTCGGCTAAAAACATTTTTAAGAGAAGAATTGGAGTTGATGCTGTTGAATATGGGAATGTATTCGTTTATAAAAATGGGTTTCGAATATATCCATTTGGTGAAAGAGGAAATGACATTTTAGGAATAGATAACAGAGCGGTTCAAGGCTATAATAGATACATAGGAACTCGTAATTTAATTGGTATAATAGAGATTGATGGAAATGAAACCGACCTAAAAGAGACAACTAGTAGAGATGGTGGTTTAGTTAAAACCAAAGCATACAATGAATTAGAAGAGTATCTAATAGAAACTCTGCGAAGACTAGAAAAATATGTTATTGATGTTACAGAATGGGGCGTAAATGACGATACAATTGAAAACTTAGATGTAGATGAAGTAAATAAAAGGTTAGTAAAGCTAATTGGTAATATTTCTGATGATAAATCAATTCTTGGATTAGAATACAATAAAGACTTAATTAGAATTATTGGAGAGCAGGAAGAAAATAGTGCTAAAAAATTAGTTAGTAATTTTAAAAGAATAGCCACAGAAACAAATGATTCAAAACTACTTGCGGATAGTAAAAAAATTGAAAAATACTTAACTGAATCTAATAAACGTGTTCAATCTGCCGAGAAAGAAATTTTATCAAAAATAGAAGAGAAGAAAAAAGTCGAAGAAGAACTTGAACAACAATTATCTGAAAGTCTTTTTGCCAAGGCAGACAGAGGAACAGAGAAAGATGATTTATTAAGCATTCAACATCATATATACAGACATTCAGCACAGCACATCACAAAATACATTGATGATTTAGTCGATGCAATAAACAATGAAAAATCAAAAGACGAATTATTAAAATTAATAAGTAAAATTTCTTTTGAGAATAAAAAAGTCATTACTCTTTCAAAATTTGTTACCAAAGCACAGTTTGATACAACTGTTACTAAAATCAATGCAGACCTAATAAGTTTTGTCAATGAATATGTCACAAATGTTTACCAAGAGTATAAGCATTTAATGATGAATAATCAAAATTTGAAAATAGTTGCAGATAGACCTCCAGGGTTATCATTTGTTTCATCATTTCGCCCAATTGAATTGATTATCATTCTTGACAATCTCCTTAATAATTCACTTAAGGCAAAATCAAAAAATGTGTCTATTTTTTGGAAAGCCAATAGTAAATCAGAAGTCGAGCTACATATATCAGATGATGGATTTGGAATACCCGATAAAAATACAAATCGAGTTTTTGAACCTCGTTTCACTACAACAAATGGTTCTGGTCTCGGACTTTATCACACTAAAGAAGTTATTGAAAAAATGGGAGGTTCAATTACAGTAAATAACAAACTCAAACAAGGCGTTGAGTTCATTCTAAAATTTAAAAAATGAAACTAAACTATAAAATCCTTTGGATTGATGACCAAATCGAAGACTATATTGAAATGGGTATCAAGTCTGAACTTGAAACTTATATTGATACACTTGGATTTATTCCAACCGTAGAATGCTTTGAAAACGGTAACGTTGCAGAACAGTCAATTAAAACCATTAAATATGATTTAATATTGTCAGATTACAATATTGAAGGAGCTGCCGAACAAGGTGACATTCTAATTCAAAAAATCCGTGATGGTGGAGTTTTCACGGAAGTTCTTTTTTATTCCGCTCAGCCCGACTTTGATACCATTGCTAAAAATTTATATCGTGATAGAGTTTCATTTTATAGTTTAATTGGTGATGAAAGTTTTAAAGGTTTTCGAGAAAAAGCTTATATACTTATTGACCATACTGTTTCTAAACTCCAAGAACTTAATAATATTAGAGGCCTTGTAATGTCGGAGACTAGCGAACTGGATAATTCTGTTGAAGAAATCATTTTTTCCTTTCTTTCAAAAGGAAATGAGGATTCAGGAAAACTCAAAGCTTATATTGTTGATAGTATTATTTCATCGGCAACAGGCAACTTGAAAAGTGCTGAAAAATTTGGTGAATTAGATGCTACAGAAATAGTAAAAAGTCGATTATTTGATGCCGATAAAAAATCCAGAACGGTAAATAAGATTTTAGAAATTCTAAAAGTTGAAGACAACCAATTTAATGACTTCTACAAAAACTATAAAACGGACGTATTGGACACCAGAAATGACTTAGCACACGCCAAAAGCGACACAATTGATGGTATAGAATATCTTATAATCTCTAGAAAAGACGGTGAGCATCCTATCAAATTTAATCAAGAGCATTGCATTCAAATTAGAAAGAATTTAAGGAAACACTCAGAGTTATTAAAATTAATTCGAGAAATCACAATAAAATAATCTTTTTCACAATTATAAGCACATTTGCAATTTGCGTAAGCCAACTCACAGACCCAAAATAGCAAAAGAGCTTCCACCTCACCAACCCAAGAAACAATTTTAAAATATTTTTTCCAACATTTCACAAAAAAAATAAAGCCCCCGACATAAAAGGCAGACAAAAAAGCATGTTCAATGGTTAATTGAACATGCTACCTCGTATCAGCTTTTGTGCTAGGTTGACAGTTTAGAGCTTCGAAATTCGCTTCTTTCCTAAGCGCCATACTGTTATTAGCAAGCGCCTAAAAACAAATTACAAACATACTCCGCATTGTCTTTCCGATTACGCCGCGGCGGAGAGGAGTGGCAATGTGGACCAAACCCCTACATTTGTTCTGAAAATCCATGACTATCAAACAACAAATACAAAGCCACTGTTTGCAGGAAAATCTTTGCTGCATGATTAAAGAGAAGCCTTACAATCTGTTCAGTATTTCTTGAAACTCCTCTTTGTCGATTTCCAAAGCATTAATAATTTGCTTCATTATCCTTTCTGGTACGGGGTCGATGTGGGTTTGTATTGTAATAGGTCTTAGTAAATCCTGTCTTGTCCAATGCTCATGACCACCCGTTGTTCGTTTGGTTTGGCATCCGACCTTCAATAAGAATTTTCTACATGCTCTTAACGAGACATTTTTTAATGGACTGGTTGAAATTAAGCAAAAGCGGGTACGTTTACTTGATAATTTGAAGTAGAATATTGCTTTGAGTTTACAATGTCTTTCAACTGTTCGTTGGTGTTTATCAAGTCTGACATTTGAGGTGCATACATTGGCTTTTTCTTGCTTTTTATTTTCCAGCCGAGCCTTTGCATTTCAATAAACAAAGTATTCTTATTAACCGTATATCTTAAAAATTCATCCAATACAACCGTAAGGCTTTCTTTTGCTTCTTCTGCTGTATTGCCATACCCGGTTAAATCAAATGAGGGCATATAAGCATAGTGAATAGCTTCTTCTTCAAAAAACAACACTTGTAAATCAACTTTTATTGACTTAGTACCGACTTTTTTTTCGCCTTTCAGTTTTCCGTGCTCCATAGTGTAATGTAAATACTAATGCATTATATAACGCATTTGAAACTCCCGCTGATGCGAAAGTCAGTTTTGACAAAAAAATTACTTTTTTTGGAAACAGGTATTACGAAAAACAAGCGTTTATGATTGTTTTTCTAATCCGCCTTGTCGGAGCGGAAACCCTAAGGATGTGCTGTAGAGACTCCTCGCCGCCGCGGCGGATCGGAGTGACAATGCAGGAACGTTGGAGTGTCAATGCAGGAAGGTCGGAGTAACAATGTGGACCAAACCCCTACATTTGTTCTGAAAATCCATGACCATCAAACAACAAATACACAACCACTGCCTACAGGTTGTAAATGATAAAGTAAGGCTGCTGCAACAGGTTTTAGCGGACCTGAAAGAAAGCGGTGCCAACGAAACCAAAAGCACCGCAGGCGATAAACACGAAACAGCATTGGCTATGCTGCAGATAGAACAGGCGAATACCCGCAGCCAACTGCAGGATGCGGTAGACAAAAAAGCAGTACTGGACAAAATCAATCCTGCATTGGTACCCATCAAAGTGGTACAGGGCAGTTTGCTAAAAACCGACAAAGTTTATTTGTACCTCGCCACCGCCTTAGGCAAAGTCAGCCTGGATGGAATGACCATTACCGTACTGTCACCCCAATCGCCACTTGGTAGCAAGTTGATGGGTTTGTCCACAGGTGATAGCGTAGAAATGAACGGCACCCGGTACACAATAGAAACAGTTGAATAGAACAATGCTTTGGCTTTTCGTTCCGTTTCTTACTCCACCACTTCCATCAGACTGCGAAAGGCTATAAATTTAGCGCCCCATTTGTCCATTGTTTTTTGCCGCATAGCGGGTGCAAACGCTTCCAGGTATTGTTCGTAGTGCGCCATGGATGCGGCAAAATATTGGGCAGCATAAGTCGGTCCTTCCGTTTCATCTACCTCCAGCAGCTTAAACAATTTGTTGCTTTCAAAGCATTCGGTAGTCATTATTTCGGGCATGTGGACGGCTTTCATCCACGTTAACCATTCTTCGGCTATGCTCCAATCTACTTTTATGGTAATATTGTAAACGATCATAAATATCTCAGCTTTATTAATTTGCATGCATGAACTACAAAGTTCCTTACGATTTTATTCTCCGGCATTTGTATCCGGTGCGCCCCAAGATAAGAAAAATGTTGGGCTGCTACGTATTGGTAGTCAATGATAAAATTCTTTTTTTATTGCGCGATAAAGATAAACAGCCTGAATACAATGGCGTATTTATTCGTACAGAACCTATCTATTATCACGAACTGCAAACAGAAATTCACCACTCACCCATGGAAGTAGATATAGATGGCACCCCCCATTCGTGGATATTTCTCAGCGAAGACCTTGACGATTTTGAAGCAAAGGTGCAGCAAGCCTGCGAATTGGTAAAAGCTGGTGATGTAAGGATAGGAAAATAGGGCTTGTCTATATTGACAATCAATGCTCTGTTGATTTTAGCTCAATTTTTCAACATAGTTTCTTTTTTTGAGCGGTATCATATTTTTAGAAATTCATTAGTTTTTTGTAATTTACACCCCTATTTCTTGCAAATTTTTAAGGAAGCAACAAAAAATCATTATGAAAAAAATGTTAACCCGACTTAGGTTACTGGTTCTTTTATGTGTGTGCAGCTATGCAGTGTCTGCTCAAAACAATTATTGGAATGACATTTCCGAATCAAGTATTACTACCGGAAATGACTTGAGAAAAATCGTGCCAACCAAGTTCAGAACCTTATCGCTTGATACCACAGCCATGTTGGCTTTACTAGACAAAGCACCTATGGAGTTTAGTGCAGAGGCAAAGAACCATCCGGTTGTTTTATCATTTCCGATGCCCGATGGCACCATCAGTAGATTTAATATTGTGAAATCTACCATCATGGAAGCGGGTTTACAGGCAAAGTTTCCTTATTTCAGAACGTTAAGCGGACAAGGCATTGATGATCCTTATGCTACTTTAAAGATAGACTGGACCTGCATGGGTTTCAGGGCACAGGTATTATCGGCTATTACCGGTCCTATCTATATAGATCCTTATAGCTTTAATTCAAAATTGAATTACACTTCTTACTATAAAAAAGACCTGCCTTCAAAAGGACCGTTTACAGATGAGGTGGAAGAAGGGACTGCAAACATTAAAAACGCAGCTCGAACAAACGGTGTATGCATAGGCGGAACCTTGAGGACTTATAGAATAGCGATAGCGTGTACGGGTGAATATGCCAAAGCTGCTACAGGATTGGCTTCCCCATCCGTAGCACAGGCACTATCAGCTATTGTTACTACCAATAACAGGGTAAATGGTGTTTATGAAACAGATGTTGCCGTAAGATTAGTTTTGATTGCAAACAACAACATTATTGTATTTACAGATCCTGCATCAGATCCTTTTAATGGTAATAATGCTGCAGGAACATTGATTAATGAAAGCCAAACCCAAATAACCAACCGCATAGGTACTGCCAATTTTGACATTGGGCATACGTTTAGTACAGGTGGCGGCGGATTGGCCGGTTTAGGTGTCGTGTGTAATGCTAGCCAAAAGGGCAGAGGCATTACCGGCAGCACTTATCCTGTAGGAGATGCGTATGATATAGATTTTGTAGCACATGAGGTGGGCCACCAATTTGGATGTCAGCATACTTTCAATGCTGCTACGGGCAATTGTAGCGGAAATGGTTCTTCTACTGCAAATTCTGAACCGGGTAGTGGTGTTACCATCATGGCATATGCGGGTATATGTGGTGCTACAAATGATTTAGCACCCAATAGTATAGCCTATTTTAATCCAATTAGTTTTGACCAATTAGTAGCTTTTTCACAAACAGGTGGTGGAAATAGCTGTGCTGCACAGACTGCTACCGGCAACAGTGCACCAACAGTAAATGCAGGATCAGATTACACCATTCCAAAATCTACCTATTTTGAGTTGACGGGTTCCGGATCAGATCCTAATGGAGATGCGCTTACCTACAGTTGGGAACAATACAATACGGGTGCAGCATTTGGTAACTGGAATGCTCCGGTTGGAGAGGCACCTATTTTCAGGTCATTCAGCCCGGTTGCCTCACCTACAAGGGTTTTTCCTAAATGGATAAATATTGTAAATAATGCGGTTACAATTGGAGAATTGTTGCCAACATATGCAAGGGCGATGAAGTTTAGACTGACTGCCCGTGATAACAAAGCAGGTGGCGGTGGTGTTTGCTCCGATGAAATGGTTGTAAATGTAAATGGAAGTGCTGGTCCATTTTTAGTGACCAATCCAAATACTTCTGCTGTTTCCTGGGAGGCCTTTACCAGCCAAACAGTTACCTGGGATGTAGCCAATACAACTTCAGCACCAGTTAGTTGTGCCAATGTCACGATTGAATTATCTACAGATGGTGGCTATACTTATCCAATAACGCTTGTAGCTAACACGCCAAATGATGGTACAGAGCAAGTTTTTGTTCCTAATAACGTAACCAACTTTGCGAGAGTAAGGGTAAAAGCTGTTGGTAATATCTTTTTCGATATTTCCAATTCCAACTTTAGCATTACTCCAACTACACAAAGTTCATTCATGTTCTTAAATTCTTCGTTGGCTTCCAGTTGCGATAATACCAATGCAACCTCTTCTTTGACCAGCATTGCTTTGGGTTCATTTTCTACGCCTATCAACCTTTCTGCTGCAGGCAATCCTGCAGGATCAACGGTAGTATTTAGTAGCAACCCAATCAATCCGGGAGATATCGTTTCGGTTTCTTTGCAAGGTGCAGCTATTCCTTCCGGAGTGTATACTATTACTGTTACGGGAGTTGCAGGTGCTGTACAAAAAACACAGGACATTCAGTTTGCTATCGGACCTCCTACTTCTATTACTGCATTAACTACACCCGCCGATGTTACAAACGGAGTTTCGCTTCTTCCAACTTTTACATGGCAGGCTACTACCGGTGCTGAAACCTATGTTCTGGATATTTCTGAGCTTTCAGATTTCTCTACCATCACTCAATCCGTAAACGGTATTTCAGCAACTACCTATACATTAACAACCCCTCTAGCTGAGAATACTGAATATTATTGGCGTGTTTCAGCCTCTAATATTTGCGGACCAGGTGTATCTTCTGCTACTTTCTTGTTCAAGACAGCAAGTATTTCCTGTGCTACAGAATCAAATTCGGTTGGTGTTGTTATTCCTACAAGTATTTCAACTGTTACATCTACCATTAGCATACCTGCGGGTGGTATAATAGCTGATGTAAACGTAGTTGGGCTGTATTTCTATCACTCCTACGTTAGTGATGCCAAGTTCACCTTAATTAGTCCGGCAGGTACCAGAGTTTCATTGGTTGGTGGCATTTGCGGTTCTCAGGGAGTAACTTCAGCCAATCCTGCAAAACTTGATTTTGATGATGCAGCAGCAGCAGTTCCTGCATGCCCATACAATACAACTGCAGGTCTTTCGTTTAAACCAGCGCAACCGCTGGCTGCACTTAATGGACAAAGCAGTACAGGTACCTGGACATTAGAAGTGTCAGATACAGAAACCGGTGACGGAGGAAAAGTTGTAAACTGGGGATTAAATTTTTGTACACTAATTACAACTCCTTTCCCTGTAACATGGGTTAATTTTGCTGGTAGAAAAACAGACAAAAATACCGTTCAGTTAAATTGGGCAACTACCAATGAAATCAACAATCGATATTATGAAATTGAGCGAAGCGCTAATGGGACTGAATTTTCGAACATTGGCAAAATAAATGCAGGAAATACACCTTCATCTGTTCAGCAATACTTTTACAATGACATGAAACCTTTTGCCGGCGTTAATTACTACCGCCTGAAGCAGATTGATAAAGATGGTAGATTTACTTACTCCTCTGTTGTGAGAGTAATTACTGACAAGAAAGGCGCATCTTTCGTTGTATATCCAAATCCTGCTACAGACATTGCGACTGTTCGTATGTTAAGTGATTTGAAAGGAGTTTCATTCAGATTGAATAATGCTATTGGCCAAACTGTTTACCAAATGTCAACAAGTACTGTAAAGACTGGTCAAGAAGTAAAAATACCTGTTAAGGAATTACCTAAAG
>JANPHE010000202.1:0-17295 GCA_031424295.1 Segetibacter sp.
AGTAAGCTGGTTTGGGCTAATGTATTGGGGCGTAGCTGCACGCTTTTTTGAACCCTTAGCTGCTTTTGCTTGCATCTGGTAAAATTTAATGACCTAAAAGCTAAAGATAGTAAGGGTTTGGGCTTGTTGAGCAAGCCCTAAGTAAGCCATACTATAATATAGCACTGAAGCTAAAAATGTAATACTATAGAAAGTCAAACTTTTCAGCAGGAAATTTTGTTGAAGGGTACTTTCAATTGACAATGCAACGGCACAAATACCATAAAAAAGATTGCCAAAAAAAATAAATCTTGTAATTCTTTTCATTCAAAACAATTGTGAAACCTAATTTACTATTCGAAAGAATAGTAAAATTAAATCTAGAAAATTGTTAACCATTAGCTATTCTCAAAAACAGAATTTTTTAATGTGGGTTGCCATTTACTGTCAATTGCTATTATTTACAATAAAAATAGTTGAAATTTATTTTATTAAAACAGCTGCATTATAGAAAATTGATGTTCTTTTACAATTAATTGATTTTCTCGATCAATTGATTTTTTAGCAACAATTGATAGTGAAGCTATGTAAGGAATTAAATTTTTGAAAAAAAACGTTTATTATTTTCGTTAATGATGATCACCTTTCTTTAAATTTACTAAATAAAATAACCTGATAATGTTTACACCGGATACCCTCTTACAGTTTGCTACTGGAAAAATAGAATCTGAAGTTGATTTTATTAGGCAGGCTAGTTCTCTTACTTCTGCTTTTTCCGTAGATGATGATGACTTTGATGATGATGATGATGATGATGATTTGGACGAAGATGATGATCTTGAAATCGAAGAAATTGAAGTGGAAGAAATCGAAGAAATTGATCCTGTTATTGAAGAGATTGATTTAGACGAAGACCTCGATTTGGATGATGATGAAGAGGAGGAAGATGATGACCTTTAGGTTAGAAAATAATAGGCATATAAACTATTTCCCAATTGCTTTTTCTAGGTCTATCCAATAAATATCGTCGCTCGAATTTCCAAAGCTTTTTAGCATTTCTATCAGGTCTTCATAGGTAGCCGATTTTTTTTGAGCAATAGTATTCCTATTGCTTGCAAAAAAAAGGGTTTTATTATCGCTAGTTACAAAAGGACAGTAATCTAAAAAAGGGGAGTTAACAGCTTTTATATTTACAGCGGTTGACCATTTGCTGTTAGTTTTTTTGCTGATGTATAAATCGCCTCCTCCTTGTTCGTCTGTTCGGCCTTTGTACGAAGTGAAAATAATATATGTTTCTTCGGCATTTACAAACGCATTAAATTCATCTCCAGCGGTATTAATTGTAGTATCAAGTATTTCTCTTTCCAGGTATTTTCCATTTACGCTCCGGCATAGAACGATGTCTTCTTCTCCGTATCCATTTATGGGTTCTGTGGTGAAATAAATGTTGCCTGTTCGCGTTACAGAAGGATAAAATTCATTTTTTAATGAATTGACGGTTGTTCCTAGATTAATAGGATCGCCCCATCCTGATTTTTCTTTTTCTACCTTCCAAATGTCAAAATCATTAATTGAATCAGCATCATTAATTTGCCTGTCGGAAGCGAAAAAGACTGTTTTGCCATCTGTAGAAAAGAATGCTTCAAGATCTCGTGATTTGCCAGAAAATGGTGCTATAGAAGGCTGAGACCAAATACCATTTGTTTTATTTAGATAAATAATTGTACTTTTCAAAAACTTTGCAGATTGAATAGTATAGAATATTTCATTTTCATCTGGGGAAATGGTGAAATCTCTATTATTTAATTCATCGGAAATGATACCGGAGGCAAATATGGATGCTTCCGTTGGGGGTTTGGTTTTGAGCAATAAATTAATGTCTTGGGTAGTAGCAAATACAGGAAATGTTAGCAGAATAGCTAGGTGGAAAATTTGTTTCATGGATAGCGATTTAATATTCTAAGTGATTTTATTAATGAAATAGAATCAAATGTAAAATATACCTTTTGCAACTGCTCTATTATTATTAAAGTACACAAAGCGAGATGTTGAATGCCTGGAATTAACAATTCAAATCTAAGTTGAACAATATAAAAGTTAAAACAATAGTTTATATTTATAGTACCAAATTCTGTTTTTATGAAATCACAATGTAATTTCTCTGTTGGTTCAAAAAGTTTTAAAACCGAAGCTGAAGTAATTGGCTTAACGCACCAGATTGAGCAAATACAAATTTCCGGCAATGGAATAGCTATCGTACTGCAAAATAACCGCCCTCTGTTAGATGCAATTGAATCAAAAAGTCCACTAACATGGAAACACATTCAAGGTGAAATGAAAGATATTGCAATCCTCCATTCCATCATACAAAAACTTGAACAGGGCATGTCAAGATCGGGTGGTAAGCTGCAATAGGCATGCTCGATTACAAAACGATTTTCTTCATTTGACTAATTCTAACAAATTGCTTTTATATTTGATAGGCATCTATCCATTTGTGCTTGTTTTACATTGTAGCATTATGATATTTCTAATTCTGTTTATTGCTTAACACGCTTATATAGGCCCAACTCTTACTTTTGTTGAAATGAAACCAAGACTGGTTGTAATAGGAGGAGGAGCTGCAGGCTTTTTTTGTGCTGTCAATGCTGCGAGGATGAATCCCGCACTCTCGGTTACCATTGTTGAGAAAAGTAATAAGCTATTGTCTAAAGTAAGCGTAAGTGGTGGTGGCAGGTGTAACGTTACCCATGCCTGCTATGAGACTTCTTCATTGGTTAAAAAATATCCGCGGGGCACCAATTTCTTGAAAAAAGCTTTTAATCATTTTGGTCCAAAGCAATGCGTAGAATGGTTTGCGCACCGAGGGGTCATCTTAAAAACAGAAGCAGATGGAAGAATGTTTCCTGAATCAAATAACTCACAAACCATCATAGATTGTCTGCTAAAGGAGGCAAATATTTATGGGATAAATATAATGATGAACAGGGAGGTGATGCGTATTCAAAAGCCTCAAAATACTGAACTGCAAAATAGCTTTTCTTTGGAGTTCTCTACAGGGGAAACCATAGAATCTGAATATGTTGTGGTTGCTTGTGGCGGCTATCCCAAATCTGCTATGTTTTCTTGGTTGGTAAATCTTGGGCATCATATTGAAGACCCGGTTCCATCATTATTTACTTTTAATATGCCTGGAAATAGCATTACCGAGTTAATGGGGGTAAGTGTAGAAAATGCAGCAGTAAAAGTAGTAGGCACTAAATTAGCAGATGAAGGACCATTACTGATTACCCATTGGGGAATGAGCGGACCTGCCATTCTTAAATTATCGGCATGGGGTGCACGTGAATTGGCAAATCGTCAATATGCTTACACCATTATCGTCAATTGGATACCAAACTACAATGAAGCGCAACTTCGCGAAGAGTGGCCAACAATCAGGCAGCAGTTGTCAGCCCAAAAAATTAGCAATCGCAATCCTTTTGGTCTACCAAGTCGATTATGGGTTTACCTTCTTAATCAAAGTCAGGTAAAAGAAGAAATTCGTTGGGCTGATCTACCTGGCAAAGAGCAGAATAAGTTAATTAAGAACCTCGTTTCCCAGGAATTTATTGTTAAGGGAAAGACGACATTTAAAGAAGAGTTTGTTACTTGTGGCGGCATCAGGCTAACTGAAGTAGATCCGAATACTTTACAAAGTAGGGTTGTCCCTAACTTATTTTTTGCTGGAGAAATTTTGGATGTGGATGGCGTAACTGGAGGTTTCAACTTTCAACATGCATGGACGAGCGGTTGGATTGCAGCTCAAGCTATAGCCAGCAATCAATAATCTTAGTGTATTAGTAAAATAAGAAATGACCTACATTATTTGCATCTATTTAAATGCTGATCAACGCTCTCTTAAATAAATATCTAAATAATTTTTCCTTTCACTTTGTTTTTTGAAGTTGAATACCGAAGTACTTTAATGAGAATTTGCTCATTTCTTGGATATCAAAATTGTCTCGGATCAAAATAAAACCAAACAAAATACTCCCTCCTATAAGTCTGATCAACCACTCATCCAAAAGAATTGTGTTATTAATATATTTCTAACTTATTTTAGATTCTTAATTGATAACACATGAAAAAAGAATTACTAGCCATTGCATTAAGTATTATGTCTTCCATGGCACTACAAGCGCAGCAAAAAGATCCTGAATCACCTGCTTCAAAGCAGCCATTGGATAAGTCTGCTATTGCGGTTGCTGCTGATACTGCAAAAAGTAAGAAGCCTACGATAGCAGATAAAACAAAATCATGTAGAAAAATTGAAGGGCTTTTGACTGTTTATCAGGATACAGTTACAGGTTCGGTTCAATTGTTCATAAAGAAAGCGCAAATAGGGAAGGAGTTTATCTACCAAAGCTTTTCTATTAGTGGGCCAACAACCCTTTCTCTTAATCAGAGTATGCACAGAAGTAACGAGATTTTCAAAATTGCCAAAGCATTTGACAAACTTGAATTTCATGAAGTAAATACAAAGTTTTACTATGATAATAACAATGCTGTTAGCAAAACAGCAGGTGTAGATGTGCCTGAAGCTGTTTTGCTTTCAGAGAAGGTAGTAGCAGAAGATGCTGATGGTTATTTAATAAGTGCTGATGGATTGTTATTGAGCGAAAAAATGGATCCTGTAAAGCCGTTGGCTCCGATAGGTGCTCCTCCAACTGCATTTTTTAACCTTGGATCTTTGTCAGTTTCTAAGTCAAAATACAATAGCATCCGATCTTTTCCTGACAATACAGATGTTCAGGTTGACCTTGCCTATGATAACCCTAGTCCATATAATGGTGGTGGAAACGACATTACAGATGCGAGATATATTAGAGTAAGAATACAACATAGTTTTATCGAAATGCCTAAGAACGATTACCGTCCTCGGTTTGATGATCCCAGAATAGGTTACTTTACACAGGAGGTTAACAACCAAACCAGTATAGAAGCGGTTAATTACCGGGATGTGATAAACCGTTGGAATCTTGTAAAAAAGGATCCATCAGCTGAGTTGAGTGAGCCTGTTCAACCAATAACGTGGTGGATAGAAAACACTACACCTGTTGAATATCGCCAGACAATAAAAGAAGCTGGTGAAAAATGGAATGAGGCCTTTGAAAAAGCAGGTTTCAAAAATGCAGTAGTCATGAAGATCATGCCTGACAATGCAGAGTGGGATCCAAGCGATATTAGATACAATGTGATTAGATGGGTTTCATCTGCTCAGCCACAGTACGGAGCCATCGGTCCCAGTTTTGTTAATCCAAGAACAGGTCAGATTTTAGGTTCAGATATTACTGTAGAATGGTTTAGTGGAAGCGCAACACCCATTTTTGATGAATTATATGCAGCTCCAACCGCTAGCGAATTGGTATTTCCGGGTATGAAGAGCGATCATTTTACTAAGTGTTCTATGGCTCATGAACTGAAGATGCAATATACAGCCGGACTAACCGCATTAGAAGCCGCCGGAGCACCAGAGGGTGATATCAAGGAAATGCACAAGCAGTTTCTTTATTATTTGATACTGCACGAAATGGGTCATACCCTTGGCTTGAATCACAACATGAAGTCAAGCCAAATGCTAAAACCTTCAGAAGTGAACAATACCGCTATTACGCATACAAAAGGCCTGATCGGAAGTGTGATGGATTACCCGGCAATAAATGTAAGCCTTGACAGAAGTCAGCAAGGAGATTATTATACAACTAAACCAGGGCCATATGATTTATGGGCAATTGAATTTGGATATACACCTGTAGCTGAGAACGGAGAAGAAGCATTCCGCAAAAAAGTACTGAGTAGAAGTGTTGAACCAGATCTGGCATTTGGCAACGATGCAGATGATATGCGTGCAGCAGGAAAAGCGATTGACCCAAGAGTAAATGTAAATGATATGAGCAGCGATGCCATTGCTTATGCAGAAGATCGTTTTAAATTGGTAAACAATATTATTCCAAAACTAAAAGATAAGTACAGCAAAGATGGGAGAGGGTATGCTGAACTAAAAGCCAGGTTCAATACACTTAATGGTCAGCGGATGAATATGATCAATGTAGTGAATCGATATGTTGGTGGGGTATTTATTGATCGCAGTTTTGTTGGTCAGAATACTAGCAATAAGCCTTTTACACCGGTTCCACTAGCTACGCAAAAAAGAGCAATGGACTTATTAGCGAAATATGTTTTTGCGCCTGATGCTTTCAAAGCGGATTCTTATCTGCTTCCTTTTTTGCAAAGCCAACGTAGAGGGTACAATTTCATGGGAACTACAGAAGATCCAAAGGTTAACAATACCTATCTGGCCTTGGGGACAGCTGCTTTTACACACATCCTTCACCCAACTACCACTTTGCGCATCACCAACAGTCGGATGTATGGCAATCAATATAGCCTGATGGATGTAATCAATGACTTGACTGCCGCCATTTTTGATGCAGATATGAAAGGGAATGTAAACACTTACAGACAGTATTTACAAACTGGATATGTAAAACAACTTGCTCAATTGGCAGATGAAAAATCAGGTGCCGACGATGTTACCAAAGCGTCTTCCCGTTATGCACTGAAAAAAATAAAAGCAAAAATGAATACACTTGCAGTTTCCAACGAAGAAACCAAAGCTCACCGAAGCAACCTTGTTTTTATTGTTGATAATATATTGACTGTAAAATAAAAATAATTTGCTTTGAACGTATAGATAAGCTGTTCCGAAAGGGCAGCTTATTTTTATTTTTAGACAAGAAGTAAATTTAAATTCAGGAAAGGTTATTGCACATGTAAAATAGCCACAACAACATCCGGAACTTTAGTGAAGTCTGAAAATCAGGCTATCCTATTGTTATAAATGGTCTGTTGTAGTCAGAAATTAATAGCGGAGTAATACAAATTAACATTCGGTACATATCGCTATCAAGCATTTCTTTCTAGTATAAAAAATGACTAGTGAGCAGCTTCAATATCGCCCCAATTTTCACCATTCTTAATTCTGTAAATTTGCGTCTCAGATATTTTAAATTGTTTGATTAGGAGTTTCATTGGCTTGCCTTGGTTGAGCATTTTTTTAAGTAGCATTACTTTGGTTACAGTCAATTTGGTCGTCTTTGAATTTTCGGTTCTAACGTATTTTTTGTCTTTTTTTACCTGAATAACGAGGGGGCTAGTTTGCTGATGCTTATAATTTTCTTCCAGAGTCATCCATTTTAAATTGGTGACTTTATTATTTAGTTTTTCATGGTCTATATGCCCAACAACTGTTTGCTTGGTAGACGGTTTTTTTAGAAAATATTCAGCGACTAGCCTATGAATCAACGAATGATAATTGATAGTTCTGGCTTTTAGGTCTGCTTTGTACTTATCGCTCAAATTCTTTTTTAATCCAGCTAACAATTCTGTCGTTTCCTTAATTGTTTTTTTGCTTTCGTTGTTAGCAGTTTGCTCTTTTAAAACGCTTGCCAGTTTATATACTTGCTTTTGTAAGTAATCGAATTTCTTTTGTATTTTTTCATCTCTTGGCTTGTAGAGTTTTAGCCTGATGATTTTGTATCCATTTATCATGGAACCTTTTACAATATTTCCATCAGATACTTTGTTGAAAGTCCGGAGCCTTCCAAAATTTGAAACTTCAGTTCGACCTTCATTTGTGTATTCAAAATCAAATACAATGGTCTTCCATTTTTCGCCAGGGAAATCTTTTGTCATATGCGCAGTTAAAATGATGAATAAGTAATTTTCTGTTAGTTACAATTAGTTAAATAAGCAATGTAATGGTCAAATTTAATGATTTATCTTATACTTTTTCTGGTTTAGTATTTTTTGCAGCCTTTTTATAACATGAGGAAGGATTAAGTTCACATTTGTATAATACCCATTGAGCCTTATCAATATTTGAATTCTATAAAGTGAAAGATGTCTTTGATAGGGGTCAATGTTTCAAGTATACGCTAATCAATATTTAATTATTAATAGGTTGAGCTATGCTGATTATTAAAAAGTTGTGTGCATTAAATGAGTAGCAACAGTTGAATGAAGCATTATAGAAGGGTAGAAAAAATAAAATGTGCTATGCTTTAATCAGATAATTAAATCTATTAACGGTTAATCATTTACTTTCATACACGCTAAAAGAAAAGTAGTGATATTGGAATGCTTGACATCTGACAAAATAGTTTACCTCACTCATTTGCCCAAGCCAATTCCTCATTCTATTTACAATGCACCAAACAAAGAGGCTTGTGGTGCTACCGGAAATGGCAAAGCAATTGTGTTATCTACACTGAAAGTTCCTAATGTTTTATACACCGAATAAAGCAATGACTTTTATGGTCAGCAGATTGATTAGTTTTTCCCTGATCTTCATATAACTGCTGTAGTTTATTACCCCACAAAATGAACTGAACGCCACATCCAAGTGATGGATGCAATAGGTAATACAACTATTTAGTTCGTTACAAAGTTTCTGATTTTATTGAACATCATATAGAAGCTGTTGCACAATTAATAGATGAAAGTGTTGTTATTGTACCCAAAGTGATTTCATATTATAATCAAATTATCCCGCTGATATCGCATTTTGGAAACCTGTTTGAACAGATTTGTATGACTTTGATGGCACAACTGAATAAAATTAAGATTTCATTAATGTTTCCCAAAATATCCATATGAATTCAAATCTGCTTCCGGATAACACGGAAAACATGGAGTAATTAATTACGGATGGTAAGGCCGAGGTTGTTTGTACATACGGAATTGCCGGAGCTTCGTTGTTAATAGTAATAGGTGAGTGGATTGAACAAAAAGATTGTTGAAAATATGGTTGTCAATAATAGCAACAATGCAGGGCATAGTTTTTTGCAGGGTTTTTATTTGGCCGTCTTAGTGGTGAAACACCAATAAAGTGCATGCAATTCGGAAATATTTGCGGTGCATGGGTCGTTTACGAATATTCGCTTACCTGCAACAAACTTTCGCCAATGTTCTTGACAAATCAATGGAACCCATTGTATGGTTAAATGAATTTCCCTTGCTATTTATTTCCTGAAAATGAGAAAAAATATTTTATTAATTGAATGGAAAATTTAATTTTTTCTAGAAACTTGATGCCAATTGTCTAAAAATGAAAAAGGCTGTCCAATTATTGGACAGCCTTTTTAGATAATATTCAAAATTTCAATAAACCTTTCTTTGGCCAATGATCTGTTTTAAGTAGTTAATTAGGAACTTTCTACTACTAAAGCTTTTTAAATCTGTGGTTTCTACAGATAGAATAGCGAAAAATAAGATCAACATTAAAATGACTGCGCCGTTTATTAAAAATTCCATAGTAGTAATTTCTTACTCTAGTTCTAAAACTGCGCCAATTTTTTAATGCCAATAAAAAGCTATGCTTGAAAAAAATGTGATCAAGCAATAATTTCCTTTTGCTTAGTCTTTTGGATGATCAGCACCAACCGTTGTTTCCTCCCATGCATTGAAGTCTCTTTGCAGTTCGGTCAATTTGTTGGTTGCTCCCCGAAGTGCTGCAGCACCTAATAACAACCTGAGCGGTGGCGTTTCAGCATTCACAGCTTTTAATATGGCTTTTGCTGCTCTCACAGGATCGCCGGGTTGGTTGCCACTATAACCTCTGATGTTTGCTTTATTCTGACCAGCACTGGGTGCATAATCATCTATAACAATATTGCTGTTTTTTGCAGAACTACCCGCCCAATTTGTACGGAAGCCACTTGGTGCGACGATCGTCACTTTAATGCCCAAATGCGCTACTTCTTTCGATAAAGATTCTGACAAACCATCAACAGCAAATTTGGTAGCATTGTAATAACCAACTGCAGGAAAAGCAACCAATCCTCCTATAGATGCAATGTTGACGACATGCCCGCTTCTTTGCTTACGCATCACCGGTAATACTTCCTTAATCATATTACCCAGGCCAAATACATTGATTTCAAACATCCTCCTTACTTCTTCGTCTTCACTTTCTTCGATGGCACCAAAATACCCAATTCCTGCATTGTTAACCAATACATCGATACGACCAAACTTTTCAACGGTCTGCTTTACAGCTTTCGCAATTTGATCAGGCTTTGTCACATCCAATGCTACTGAAATAGCTGTTTCGGGAAACCCTTCGATGATATCCTGAATGTCATCAGTTTTGCGGGCAGTTACTACTACTTTGTTTCCCTGTTCCAGAGCCTCTTTTGCCAATTCTCTTCCAAATCCTGTGGAACATCCTGTAATCAACCATACTTTACTCATCGGTATATATTTTAGATTGTTTTAGTAGATTATAAATATACTGCGCAAAAATAATGGTATGTTGGACTAAGTTCTAAAAATATTAACGAAGTTCAGGAATTTGCAAGTTATAATTATCTTGAACGTAGGTCAAATTGTATCTTGTACCCTTATATGATGGATAAACCTGTTCTTCGGTATTTTATATTGCATAAACCGGTCAATATGGTCTCTCAGTTTGTCAGTACTCATGAAGTGGGGCTGTTGGGCGATATTGATTTCCTTTTTCCTGAAGGTACTCATGCTATTGGCAGATTAGACAACCATAGTGAAGGATTGCTGATATTGACCACCGATAAATCTATTACCAAAAGACTTTTTCAAGGAACTATACCGCATACCCGGCAATATTTGGTACAGGTAAAACACATCATTTCGCCAGAAACCTTGGAAAAATTACGAGAAGGGGTCTCTATTCGTATTCGTGGTGGAGAATTTTATACGACTACTCCATGTGCCGTAGAATTGGTTGATAACCCTTTTGATTATGTAAAAGCTAAGGAGAACCCCAACCTTTACCAAGCAAGTTCTTGGTTGATGATTACACTTACTGAAGGCAAATTTCATCAGGTACGAAAAATGGTAGATGTAGTAGGGCATAAATGTGTTAGGCTAATACGAGTAGCCATTGAACAAATAAAATTGGGTGATCTGCCTCCCGGTGCAGTACGCGAAATGGATAGCCATAGCTTTTTTGAGCAATTGCGAATTCTTAATGAATAATTTCAACAATGCCCTGATACCTGTTCTCAATACCAATTGGATAGTTGTTACCTTAAATGCTGAATAGCATATCAACAAGTACAAGTGACACAACGATGTTCAATAGTAAACAAAATAAATGCCCCCCCTAAAAAAAGTAATTTTCTGAAATAGGTCTATTTTTAAATATCAATCTAATCCTTTCATTTATTTGTTAAGGATGGTTTATGTAGTGGTATATCAATCCATCCGATTATAAATGGTACTTTGCATATAATTTGCGTCTGATGAAGTTATTTGGGTATTTATTAGCTTTTTTCTTGATTGTAACAGGCCATCTAGAAGCCCAAACGGATACTGTATTTTGGTTTGTAGCACCCGATTGCACATCGGGTCACGCTGAAAGCCCTAACTATTTACGTATTACAGCACAAAGCCTTCCTTCATTTGTAACCATTTCCCAACCCGCTAACCCGGGATTTTCTATAATCATTGTAAATATTCCTGCCAACTCACTTTCTACCATAGACCTTACTTCCAGGTTATCAGCTATAGAAAATACCCCATATAATCAGGTCTTGAACAAAGGTTTAAAAATAACCGCTACCAATCCCGTTACTGCTTATTATGAACAATCTTCAGGATTTAACCCTGACATTTTTCCACTGAAAGGTAGAAACGCATTGGGAACAGACTTTTTAATCATAACCCAAAATACCTGGCGAAACAGGAGCTTTTCTCCAACGGCTTTCAATAAGTTTGACATTGTAGCATCAGAAGACAATACAACGGTGACTATTACACCATCCAACAATATTTCCGGGCATGTCGCTAATTTGACCTTCAAAATTACCCTTAACAAAGGACAAACTTATTGCGCTGCTGCTATTGGTACGGCTGCTATAGACCATTTGGCTGGTTCCGCTGTTACTTCAGACAAACCCATTGCCATAACCATGAGCGACGACTCTATAGAAGATCCGGTGTATGGTGGATGTGCAGATTTGGCGGGTGATCAATTGGTGCCGGTTGGTTTGTTTGGGCTCAAATACATATCTATACATGGCTACCTAAATGGCGCCAATGACAAAGTGTTTGTAATGGCATCACAGGCTAATACACAAGTAAAAATTGATGGATTACCTGTCGCAACCCTCAATAGGGGACAGGTATATAATAGGGCGTCCAATGGGGTGCCGATGTATATAGAAGCCGATAAACCGGTTTCTGCTTTTCACATCAGTGGATTTGGCTGCGAAGTTGGAGGGGCCATTCTTCCGCAAATTGAATGTACAGGTTCTAAAGAAGTTGGCGTATCTCGCAGCGAAAACAAACCCATCTATTTCAATATCCTGGTTCCTGCCGGTGGCGAAGGAAACTTCAAATACAATGGAAGTACTTCGATTATTACCGCTAGTCAGTTTCAGTTTGTACCAGGGTCAGGCAATACATGGAAATATGCCCGAATAGACATGGGTTCTACATTGAGCGTTGGAGGTACAGGTTTTTTAACCAATTCTACAGACAACTTTCATCTGGGTTTAATACACGGCGATGCAGGTACAGGCTGCCGCTATGGTTATTTCTCCGAGTACAATCGGTTTGATGCCAAAGGTGCTGCCAACAGTCCCCTCTGTGTTGGTAACAATCTTCAATTGAATTGTATAGTTACCGGTTCCCTTTCTGATGTTACCTATAAATGGACCGGTCCAAATGGCTTTAACAGCATCTTTCAGAATCCGGTCATCGCCAATGCAACTACAGCCGCTACGGGCACCTATAACTGTGTAGCAACAAAATCTGGATGCACTTCTATTCCTTTCAGCGTTAATGTCGTGGTCAATACCTATCCGGTAAATACCGCTGCATCCAATTCACCGGTTTGTGCAGGAAGCAATTTGAATTTTACAACAAGCAATGAAGGTGCAGGCGCAGTTTATACATGGACCGGACCCAATGGGTTTACGAGTGCCCTCCAAAATCCAACCACAGCAAACGCTTCTGCTACCAACGCAGGACCTTACACGCTGCTGGTAACCAAAAATGGTTGCGAAAAAGCAAAAACAATTAACGTCGCCATTAATACAGCGCCAACTGCTTTGGCCACTAATACCGGGCCTTATTGTACAGGTCAAAGAGTGCAAATGAGAGGAAGCAGTAATAACAATGGAGTTATTTATTCATGGACGGGGCCAATTAGTTTTTCCAGTAGTCTGCAAAATCCTTTTATCAACGCAGCCCAGCAAAATGCCACAGGTATTTATACCTTAAAAGTATCACAGCCCGGATGCCCGGATGCTTTTGATACAACTATTGTATTGGTCTTTCAAGGACCTGGTGTTAGCGCTTCCGGTGTAAGTCCAGTGTGTGCAGGAGCCAATATTTCTATTAACGGAAGCAGCCCGGTCGTAGGTGCCACTTATTTCTGGACAGGACCGGCAGGTTTTGCAAGTACTGCCCAAAGCCCGGCAATTAACAGCGTAAATGTGAACCAGGGCGGCAAGTATATAGTTACTGTAACACTCAATGGATGTACTTCTTCCGATACTTTTAACTTAACGGTAAATAGTGTTGCAAATGTTACTGCCAAGGGTAATACACCCCTCTGCACCGGAGATACTTTGCTGCTAAGTTCTACACCTGCCATTACACCATTGCCCAATGCTAATTACGTTTGGACTGGCCCAAATGGATTTTCTTCTTCAAGTATCACAAACAAACTTCCCAATGCAACAGCATTGCTATCAGGTACTTATACCCTTACCGGTAGTGCACCTGCTTGTGCTAGTATAACATCACAACTCGTAGTTTTGGTAAAACCAAGACCAATAGCTGCTGCAACTTCCAATGCCCCCGTTTGTGCTAATCAGCCTTTGCAATTAGAAGCTGCCAATACTTTGGCCAGCACATTATTTACATGGACAGGTCCGTCTACATTTAATAGTACTAAGCAACGCGATACTATCTTTAATCCTGGCTTAGCAGCAGCGGGTGCTTATACCTTAACCGCTTCGCTGGATGGCTGTAGTGCAAAAAGTTCGGTTGCTGTGTTGGTAAATCCAATACCTAGTGCTTTGATAGCTGCTACTTTTCCTGCTTGTAGGTTTAGGATAGTTAATATGACTAACAATAATAGTTTACCTAACACCACATACAAATGGTCTACTACTTTTAACAGTTTTACCAGTGGTGCTTCCAACTTATCAATTACCCGCTTTGACTACACAGATACGGGTAAATACTACCTTACTGCAACTTCTAACAATTGCAGTGCCCGCGACAGTATAGTCGCTACACTTATACCGTCGCCGGATGTGCTATTTCCCCCGTTAAATAATATCTGTCAGGAGAAACAGGGTTTTAATTTCACTGCCAATGAAACAACCGGCATTGCAGGTAATGGATTGTTTACAGGAAATGGGGTTTCAACTACTGGATATTTTGATCCTAAAAATGCAGGGGCCGGTTTACAATTAATCCGGTATTCATATACTGCGTTCAATGGTTGCATTAGTTACAAGGAACAGCCTATAACTGTTTATCCCTCACCCAAAGTAGATGGAGGTACTAATAAAATAATACTACAGGGTACAGGTATTAGATTGTCTGCAACCTTAACGGGTGGCATAGGGAATATTGTGTGGAGTCCTGCTACCGGGTTGTCCAATACAACTATACTGAACCCTATGGCTTCGCCTATCATTGGTCAAACATATAAAATAGCCGTTACTACTTCTTTTGGTTGCTTTGGCAGCGATACAGTTAATGTAAAAGTGCTTGGTAACATTAAAATACCGAACGCTTTTTCGCCCAATGGCGATGGCATTAATGACAGTTGGAGAATAGATGGATTATCTGCATATACAGAATGTGATGTGTCTGTTTACAACCGTTATGGCGTTGAACTCTTTAGAACCCGTGGCTACCAACAACAGTGGGATGGAAAAAACAAAGGAACCATATTACCTTCAGGCACTTATTACTACGTCATTGCTCTCAACGATGGATTTCGGACAATGCCTTATAGTGGATGGGTAATGCTGCTGAGGTAAACTACCTTGAGCACCAAACATTCATAAACTTTTCGATTTTCTTTGGTCACATAGGCACAGAGCCATCATGGCGAAAGGCTAAATTGATTTTGGAATTAATACGGCAATGTGGTCAAAAATAGTTGGTTTTTAGGGGAGAATTTAGACGAACTTCGCATTATCGAGTAAAGGGAAAGCAGGCTCTCCTGAGGAGCAACTTGCCAGCAATAGCTTGAATCAATACGATAATAGAGGCAGTCTTTTAGAAAAAAATGAAGAGCAGTTATTCAATGATCATTTTTTGGGTTGTCATTCTTCCATCCACCAATACTTGTACAAAATAAGTTCCAGGAGAAAGTTGATTATCTATTTGAATATTGTCGTAAAGGAAATTATTAATAATGGTCTTCTTTTTATTTAATACTATGTTTCCATCAGCATTTAGAAATACAATCTGAGCTTGGTCATTTATTACATTTTTTAGCGGTAATAATATTGAAAAATTGCTTTTAGCAGGATTTGGCAAAATTGACAAACCTTTTGCATATTTTTTTGCAATCCCTATTTCAGAAATATATGCAGCTCTCGGTCCCAGCGTTTCTATTAATTTGCCAACATATGGGCTTGTATTGGTTGAGCCTCCGCCAGTTAGTTTTAGCGCATCAAAAAATACATTTGCATTGTAAAATCCGGCATTGTAAATAGCATTTCTTATTGGATCTGCTACGACACCATAGGATACAGTATAGCCGGTTCCGTCAATAAGTTTTGCCCACTGTTCAGTTCCAGTTGTACTGTATTTTACTACGAAAGAATTATCAAAACCTCCCTTAGCGTCGGTTAATGTGAGTGTTCCAAAAGTTGCGGAATTACCCATAGAACCTGTTGCATAAACATCGCCAGTTGATTTATTAACGGATATACCGGTAGCTATATCATCAGCGGCTGGTCCACCTATTTTTTTAGCCCATTGTGCGATGCCTATATTATTATACTTTACTACAAAGGCATCATATTCACTAGAGTTGGAAGTTAAAGGGATGTTGCCAAAATTTGAAGTTGATTTAAAAGTACCTGTAGCGTAAACATTTCCACTGTTGTCTGCGTCCAAACTCCAAATCGATGCAATGCTCATTGTGCCTGTATTAACAGCCCATTGAACAATGCCATTGTTATCGAATTTTACCAGATAGCCCATCGTATTACCAGATGGAGCATTTAGGGTTGTACTTCCAAATTGAATGGCATCGGTGTACGTTCCATAAATATAAATATTGTTGCTCCCATCTATGGCCAATCTTGAATCATACATATTTCCAATTGCGGTTGGAAGCAATATATTATTTGCCCAGGAAATGGTACCACTCGGTTTGTACTTTACGAGTACCGCATTTCTATTAAAATTGATAGGGTTATTGAAAGTGGATGAACCAATCGTAATGGACCCACTATAAGTTACCAAAGCAACCGGATTAAATAGGTTATCAGACTTCATGTCAAATATTCCGTCATCATTACCTCCACCACCTGTTTTTATCCAAACTGGACTTCCTGAAGAATTGATTTTGGCAAGAAAAAAATCTGATCCACCAAGCGTTGCATTCGATTTGAGCGAACCTATCTTAACAGTATCTAAACAAAGACCAAAAACATAATTTGAACCATTATTTCCTGGTGCAACTCTATTACAATATAAATATGAGTTGCTTCCGATGAGTAGAGACCATGATATGGCTTTTGATGCAGATAATTTTGTCAAATAACCATTGTTATAAGTAGGGGGTGCTTTCAATAATTTATTACCAAATTGTATTGAATCCGTAAAATATCCACAAATAGCAACACTTCCGTTGCTGGTATCTAAGGCAATAGATTGAGCTGATGCATAATTATAATTTCCTTTTGCGGCTCCTTTGGCAGCCCACCCCCATGCGGCGGTTTGACCTTTGCTCTGCAGCAAAAGCAAATCAGAATATATGCTAAAGAAATGATTTTTTTCATGGGAAGGTTATTTTAGTAAAGTTAGCTAATTAACAAATTAACTTTTTTTAAAAGTTAGCAACTGCGGTATTTTTAATAATAACTGAATTGGAACCTAATATTAGAAATGAAAACAAACCAGTTTTTAAAACCTTATAAATAATGGATTAAGTTAAAATGATTTTATGTGACTTTCCAATTATTGTGAATTACCATTGTTGGTTGGGTTCACCTGCATTCTTATTCAGATTTATTTAGTAATATATTA
>JANPHE010000203.1:0-7979 GCA_031424295.1 Segetibacter sp.
TCACCTAATTTCTGGCAATTTGAATTGCTCAAGTGATGGTATTTATTTTAGCCGGAATGAGTTTTGAAAATCAGAAAAGATAAAAATTTATATAAATATTTGATTGTTAAATTATTATAAAATAATAATAGTTTTATTATAATAAATTCTTTGCTAACTTATCTTCCCATAAATACCATTAATATTTGCACATCGCTCGGGTTAACGCCACTTATCCTGCTTGCCTGTCCTAGCGTTCGTGGCCTTATTTTATTGAACTTCTGCCGGGCTTCACTTGAAAGCGATTTCATTTTATCGTAGTTAAATGTGTCCGGAATTA
This sequence comes from Segetibacter sp., assembly GCA_031424295.1. Lineage (GTDB taxonomy): Bacteria > Bacteroidota > Bacteroidia > Chitinophagales > Chitinophagaceae > Segetibacter. The sequence goes on from JANPHE010000203.1 coordinate 320, forward strand.
CCAGATTTTCAAGTTGGCTCATTTTTTCGACCAAATCTCGTTCTTTGGTAATATAGCTATCATACTTCACCAGTATTTCAGCCTGTTCTAACATATCGGCTGAGAAGCCTGCTAAAGCTTGTTGAATGCCAGCAGATGCTCCAATTAATGATTTCAAATCCAAATTGGGACGTAAAAGCAATTGTTCGAGTTTCTGTTTTTGATTCAACGGCGCCCCGCTTCCTGCTTCCAGAAATGCATTGATGTCGTCGGGGTCCACAGAATATTGAAAGAGTATTTCTTTAATTTTATTGACGCCATTCTTCTTATTTATCACATTGTCCATCCTTTCTTGAGATGCAAGCCCAATACGATAACTCATTTCGGTTAGTCGCAGGTCAGCATTGTCTTGCCTAAGAAGTGTACGATATTCTGCCCGGCTAGTAAACATTCTATAGGGTTCATCTGTGCCCTTACTGATCAGGTCATCTACAAGTACGCCTATATAAGCTTCGCTTCTTTTAAGTACAAATGAATCTAGTTCTTTACATTTAAGGTGAGCATTTATTCCTGCAATAAGCCCTTGGCATGCTGCTTCTTCATACCCGGTAGTGCCATTAATTTGTCCGGCGAAAAAGAGGTTTTGTATTCTTTTTGTTTCTAACGAATAGGTCAGCTGTGTTGGGGGAAAAAAATCATATTCAATAGCATAGCCGGGTCTAAACATTTTACAATTTTCAAAACCCGGTACCATTTTCAAAGCTTTGAATTGTACATCTTCGGGTAAAGATGTTGAGAACCCATTTACATAGATCTCCACTGTATTAAATCCTTCCGGCTCTACAAATAGCTGGTGTCGGTCTCTATCAGCAAATCGATTAATCTTATCTTCAATACTTGGACAGTATCTGGGACCAACTCCTTCTATCCTACCTTGAAACATGGGGCTCTTGTCAAAACCTGTTTTCAAAGCATCATGTACTTCTGTACTTGTATAGGTAATAAAGCAACTTCTTTGTTTATCAGAAGAAATCTTAGGCACATCCAAATAAGAGAATCCAACTATTTCTTCATCTCCTCTTTGCTCTTCCATCTTGCTATAGTCAAGGCTTCTGCCATCTATTCTTGGTGGCGTTCCAGTTTTAAGCCTATCGCTTTCAAATCCAAGTTCTACTAGTTGTTCTGTAATACCCGTTGCAGCTTTCTCTGCCATTCTTCCACCACCAAACCTTTTCTCGCCAATATGAATGACGCCATTTAGAAATGTACCGCTCGTAACAACTACTGATTTGGATGAAATTTCATGGCCCATACCTGTAATTACCCCTACTGCACGCCCATCTTTTATTAATATTGAACTTACTGTATCCTGGTAGAAATCAACATTGGGCGTATTTTCCAGCATTTCTCTCCACTTGTTAGCAAAAAGCATTCTATCAGACTGAGCCCTGGGGCTCCACATTGCCGGACCCTTGCTTTTATTCAGCATTCTAAATTGTATCAAGCTTGCGTCAGTAACTATGCCGCTATATCCACCTAAAGCATCAATCTCTCGAACGATTTGCCCTTTTGCAATCCCACCCATAGCGGGATTGCAGCTCATTTGAGCTATGGTCTGCATATTCATTGTAACCAACAAAACCTTACTGCCCAGGTTGGCAGCAGCAGCAGCGGCTTCGCACCCAGCATGACCCGCGCCAACAACTATAACATCGTACTTATTAAACATAAAGCGCAAAGATAAGACAGAACTTGCGGAGGAAACCATCGCCTTGTTCCACGTGAAACAACGACTCCATTACTGGGCACAGGCAAAATCCTGAACAATTAATACTTTCTTATCAGGGAATGCCCCTACACCAATACCCATTTCAACGAAAGTTGGAGTTAACAAGGATTTTCTATGCCCTAAATCTGGAACACCCTCATCTATATACAAAAGTGTAAGCATTAGTATAGGCTCCCACAACCCATAACTAATGTTCTCTCCAGCACAAAATTGGATACCAATACCCTCCATCCTATATTGAAAAGTAGCACCAGATGGAGAAGTGTGTGAAGGATTGACATTCTTTGCAGCAAGCTCCTTGGCATGTTTATCTGCAACTTTAGTCAGGGGAGCATTTGGCTTTAGTAATGGTAATGAAGGTGTATTGAAAAGATCTTTTTTCAAACTGGCAGAATAAGAATTACGCAACGGGGGGAAAACATCCATTAGCGGAACAACCACACTATCCCAAAACCGCTTTGGATTCTTTCGGCTATAGTTGGTCCAATAAAACCAATCCCTCTGAACACTAGATAATGAATTGAAACCTTGACTTTCGGATAAAAACCGTTCAACTGCCGTGTCCCTTATTGGCATTCTTGGCAAAGCCCTTGTTTCCAAAGTTGTAATACCCATTTGTTGCCCAAAAAGGCAAACGGGAAAAAGGAAAAGTATAAACAGGTGCTGTTTCACGTGGAACATTATTTATTGAGTTTAACAAAGCAAAGCAAATAATAATCCTCTTTTTGCCTCATTACTGTTATTTCACTTTTTGTTTTATCTCTATAGCCACACAAATGAAGAACGCCATGGAACATAACCCGCAGCAATTCGTTTGAAAAGGAAGTTCCTTGAACGCTGGAATTGTCTTTCACTCGATCTACACTAATATAGATTTCACCAACTATTGCATTTTTATCAGAAAGGTCGAACGTAATGATGTCAGTATAATAGTCGTGCTGAAGAAAATCTTTATTGATTTGAAGAAGATACTGATCAGAACAAAAGATATAATTAATAGAGGCAACCCTTTTTTTTTCTTTTTTAAAGACGGAAAAGATAAAAGTTTTTAAACCGGTTTTATTCTTTAGTGCAATAGACTTTACATCAGCATAATTGAAAACGATTGGCACATTAGGCATACTTCCAAATTTCGTAACAAAATACAGATTAATGCTTTTACTTTTGCAATAAGAAACAATGAAGAAGTTATCAGAAATAAAGACTGGCAAAACTGTTATCATCCACTCCTTTGAAAAAGATGATATTTTCATTAAATTGATGGAGATGGGATGCATTCCAGGAGAGACCATTAAAGTAGAAAAGAAAGCTCCTCTTGGAGATCCCATATCTATTACGGTTGCTGGTTATAACCTTAGCCTTCGTTTAAATGAGGCCGAAAACATTTTGGTAGAAGAATTATAGAAGTCTGGAATCTCATTATGAAAATTGGTTTATACTTTGGATCATTTAATCCAGTACATATAGGACATCTAATAATAGCAAGCTTTGTAGCCAACAATACAGATGTAGACCAGGTTTGGTTTATAGTGTCTCCACAAAATCCCTTTAAGAAATCTCAATCATTATTAAATGAATACCACCGCCTTCATTTAATTCAGCTAGCAATAGAAAATGATCAACAATTAAAATGGTCTGATGTAGAGTTCAAATTACCTCGTCCGTCTTATACAATTGACACACTTTCACATCTAGAAGAAAAATACCCACAACACTCCTACTCGTTGATACTTGGATCTGATAGTATTGAGAATTTATCAAAATGGAAAAGTGGTGATGCGATACTTAATAAGTATAAAATTTTCGTTTACAACAGACCAGGATTTGATAATACCACAAACCATCCAAATGTATTTCAGTTGAAAGCTCCACTACTAGAAATATCATCAACCGAAATCAGGAAACTAATTGCTGAAGGTAAAACGGTCCGCTATCTCGTTCCAGAAAAGGTAAGAGAAGAGATTGAGTTGGGTGCATATTATAAGTAGATCACATTAGCCACCCAAGAAGTAGAAAGAATAAAACTATAAATGGTGAAGGAATTTTAGTAAACGCCAGCAGACAAAAACTAACCAATACCGCTATAACAGTACTCCAATCAAACCTGCCAGGAATGGCCATAAACAGCAGAAAAGTTGCCGCTGCCATAATCCCAACAACGACAGCATTGATTCCTTCCATTGCTCTAAAAACTACTACATACTTTTTAAGATTGTTCCAGATTGGGTAAAAGAAAAGAACCAATAAAAAACTTGGTAGAAATATACCTATGGTTCCGATAATGCATCCTAAAACCTGAAACATCGGACCCATATCTTTTAATACCATACCACCTACAAAAGAAGCAATTGAAAATATTGGTCCTGGAAAAGCTTGTACCAATCCTGCTCCAGTTAAAAAATCAGCAGAAGCCATGTAAGGCGTTTTTGCCCTAATTACATATTGCTCAAACATCATTGTAATCAAGACACTACCCCCACCAAACACAATGCTCCCAAAACGATAAAAGTTTTCAAACAAACTTACTGGTTTGCGAAAGGGCAAATTGTGAATTCTGAAATATTCACTGACAACACCTGCTATTACAAATATAATAACAAATATCCATATATTTCTCCAATTAACTGGCTTTGGTTCACTCTCAGCATCGGGAATTCTTTTATTACTAAAATTACTAATGATACTACCTGCAACAATAAGCCCAGGAAAAACCCAGGGCGATTGAATATACAGGGTAATAATCAACGCACCTGACATAATAAGAAAGGTAGCCGGATGTTTAATAGAAATATTAAATGCTTTAAAAGCAGCATACGCAAGATATCCAACAGCCATTGGCTGAATAAACCTAAATAAATGAGCAACGTTTTTCCCTTGCAAGTAAGGCAGCAAAAAACTTAATCCACCCATAAGCAAACAAGCAGGCAATATCCATATTCCAAGAGTCAAAATTGAAAGCAAAACACCACCCCTCTTAAATCCAATTAAGGTAAGGATTTGCGTACTACTTGCCCCGGGTAACAATTGCACAAAGGCATTCATCTCTAACAATTCAGCTTCTGAAACATAATGCTGCTGCTGAGTAAACAATTTATGCATCCTTACAAAATGCATTTGAGGACCACCAAAAGCAGTTACACTATGTAGCAGAACAGTTTTTAGAAAAGGTATGTGCCTTAGTAAAGCCAATGAACCAAAATATTAATTATTACAAATTTAAACAGTATAACTATTCATTATCACCTAAAATAAAATAACCTGCATTTACTCAACGCAGGTTATCAATTTAAAAAGGCATTTATCTAATTTCCATACTCGCTAAGAAATTTAATTCTCATAATTTTCAATTGCTCATAATCATAACCAGCATCTGATAGTTCCTCTTGTGCAACCTCTAACGAAGAAGTTTCACAACTTCTAAAATAATCAATTATTTCTTCTTGCTCATCTTCATCCAACATATCATCAATGGCATAACTAAGGTTTAATTTAGTACCACTTGAAACAATCGTCTCCATTTCTTCTAATAACACATCTAGTTTTAAGTCCTTCGTCTTAGCTATTGTCTCCAGCGGAATTTTCTTATCAACATTTTGAATAATAAAGATTTTATTACTGCTTTTATTAGCAACACACTTCATTACAAAATCATCTGGCTTTTCTATGTCATTCTCTTCTACATACTCAGCTATCATTTCAACAAATGGCTTACCGTATTTAATAGATTTTCCAACACTTACACCCTGGCATTTCTCTAACTCCTTCAATGTTGTGGGATATAAAGTAGCCATATCCTGCAAAGAATTTTCCAAAAACAACACAAATGGAGGCAACCCTTTCATTTTTGCCTGCCTTTGTCTTAGGTCCTTTAGCATACTAAAGAGCTTTTCATCGGCCGCCGCACCAACAGCGCCAACAGGCGAATCATCTTCATCGTCTTCAGCATTAGCATCCTCAAACTTATTGTTCAAGGAAATTGGGAAACTAGTAGGTTTTTTAAGATAACCTTCAGAAGTAGGTGTAAATTTCAATAAACCATATTCTTCAATGTCCTTAACCAAATAATTAGCCAACAACAACTGACGAATCAAACTATTCCAATAATGTTCATCGTCTCCCTTTCCAATACCAAAGACGGATAAACTGTCATGTTTATACATTTGAATGCTAGGCGTCGGCTTACCAATCAAAACATTTACAACATAATCAATCGTAAATCGCTGACCTAACGCCTTCACCACCTTCAGCACTTTAACTGCATTATCCTTAGCTTCAATTTTCTCTTTCGGATTACAATTATCACAACCTCCGGTAGTAGCACATTTGCTAGTGTCCCATACCTCTCCAAAATAGTGAAGCAAAATTGTCCTTCTGCAAACACTGCTTTCGGCAAAACTTACTGTCTCATTAATTAATTGCGCTCCAACCTCCCGCTCACTTAAAGGCTTATCCCTCATCAAATGCTCCAATTTAGAAACATCTTTGTGAGAATAATATAATATACACTTACCCTCTAATCCATCTCTGCCTGCACGACCGGTTTCCTGATAATAATTCTCAATACTTTTAGGAATATTATAATGAATAACAAACCTGATATCAGGTTTATCTATACCCATACCGAACGCTATGGTAGCAACAATAACCTGAGTATCTTCTTTTAAAAATTTATCCTGTCGTTCTGCACGCAATTTTGCATCAAGGCCGGCATGATAAGCAACGGCTTTAATTTTATTAGCGACTAAAATCTCTGCTAATTCCTCTGTTGTTTTCCTGTTAAGTGTATATATTATTCCACTCTTACCAGGATTTTGAGAAATAAATCGAACGATGTGCTTTATTGTATGATCCTTTTTGATCTTCGGCTGAATCTCATAATAAAGATTCTCCCGATTGAAAGAGGAGATATAAATTGCGGGATCCCTCAAACCAAGGTTCTTAAGAATGTCACTTTGCACTTTGGGTGTTGCAGTAGCGGTAAGGGCTACCATTGCAACGTTTGGATTAATAACAGCCATCATTTCCTTTAAACGGCGGTATTCCGGTCTGAAATCATGTCCCCACTCAGATATACAATGCGCTTCATCTACTGCGAAGAAAGAAATTTTCAAATCACTGAAAAAATCAAGATTTTCCTGCTTTGTTAACGTTTCAGGAGCTACATACAAAAGTTTAGTTTTGCCATCAATCAAGTCGGCCTTTACCTCTCTCTGCTGAGCTTTGGTTAACGAAGAATTTAAAAAATGCGCAATGTTATCTTCTTCGCTGTAACCACGAATGAGGTCTACCTGATTCTTCATGAGTGCAATCAATGGACTAACAATAATTGCACATCCCTCCATAATAAGTGCAGGTAACTGATAACAAAGACTTTTTCCGCCACCTGTTGGCATAATTACAAACGTATCCTTGCCCGTTAATAAATTATTGATCGCTTCTTCTTGCGTGCCTTTGAATTTATCAAAACCAAAATAATCAAATAAACTTTTATGAATATCAAACTTGTGGTTAGTAACAGAATGCGTACCGATATTGGCACTATTTGAAGGTTTATCTGCAGATACTTTTTTCACACTAGCCTTTGCAGGGGCTTTCTTTTTAGTTGTTGTTGCCATTGTTCTTGTTGATTTCCATTAAAATATTCGGGTAAAAAGCCCAAACATTGCCCAATATAACATTTTCCTTTCATTATTTTAAAAGGTTAGCGAAGTTAAGTTGTGCAGGTTGTTATAAAACTGTTCAGTTGTTAAAGTTTAAAGTCTGTATCATACAATGGAAAACAAAAAATATTAATCCGAATAAAGTAGATTTCTCATGCAGGTTGGATAAAAAAAGTAATTACAAATATGACAATAAAGGAATCAATAATCAATAGTACTTTTGCACCGCATG
>JANPHE010000204.1:0-22912 GCA_031424295.1 Segetibacter sp.
AGTAAGCTGGTTTGGGCTAATGTATTGGGGCGTAGCTGCACGCTTTTTTGAACCCTTAGCTGCTTTTGCTTGCATCTGGTAAAATTTAATGACCTAAAAGCTAAAGATAGTAAGGGTTTGGGCTTGTTGAGCAAGCCCTAAATAAGGCGAAATTTGAAGAAAGGCGGTATCGGCATATCGTACATCATTGATTGAGGAAACTATTATACTATCCGTTTTGCCATCTACACTTCGCAAGGGTATTGCACTCCATTCGCCGTGGTAATGCAGGGTTTGGTAATGCATTTGCCAGTTAGCAGAAAGCAGGCCATCTAAGTCATTTCGTAACTGAACTGCATCAAACAAAAATGGGAGTTTAAGGTATTTAATAACCACAATCAGGATTGTATAGCAGCTAATATTTTACTTTATCAAGCATAGTTAAATGCAACATGTCGCTTATTTCTGTTGGCATCAAATTCTATTTCTATTTTGCCAAAATCAACACCTCCGGAAAGTGAATGATTGATGATAACCTCTTCCCGATTCTTATTGAATACAATTACCGGATGTTTTGAAAAATTATGAGCATGACCGCCTATTATAATGTCAAGATTGGTAGATTCAGAAGCAAGTGTAACATCATCTACTTCATTGCTATTTTTATACCCCAAATTAGAAAGACAAATAATCAAGTCGCAGTTTCTTTCTTTTTTTAAAAAATCCGATAGGCTATTAATGTTTTCAAAATCATATCTACTTTCTGAAGGAGTGATAATACCTATTTTATAATTGCCCCTATAAACAATAGCATAATCCTTTCCTGTCGAGTGTTGATTCTTAATCGGCTGCCCAATAAATGCATCAAACATTGTAGCTTTTTCTTCCCAATGCTTTGTTTCACACGAATGTAGCAATACCACATTGCCAGAACTTCTTTTTATGTCTGCTACATTGTTTATAATGTGATTTTCCAGATAACAAGTATGCACTAGCAACACTTTATTGCTATTCATGTTAAAACCTGTCAGAGGAGATAGCTTATTGGCTATACTTTGAAAAGGATTTAAAGAAAGTAAGGCAGTAGATGCCAAACCGCCCTGTAATAGGAATTTTCTTCGGGGATTCATATGCACAGTTGATTTAGAAGACAATAATTAAGACACAATTTATAAATAATATTCCTACAAGTCAAAAAAATAAAAGAATGATGGATAGAATTGTCTTACATGAAAAAATCTATCAAATAATCTGTACATTTCATCCTAAATAAAAAAACCGTAAAGTAATAATGCCTGAAAATACTATAGAAACGAGACACATCTTGAGAGAAACTGAAGCTGTTAACTTTAATAAATGTATAAATTTTTTAAACAACACCGGCATCAAAACTATTTTCCGTACCGAAACTCAAGATGGCTTTCTGCCCGGATTATCGATTGAAGCAGGCTGCATTATTGTCAACTTGAATTCACTAAAATTCCCTGGGGATATATTGCATGAAGCGGGACATATAGCAGTTGTACCCACTGATGAACGCCACACATTAACTGCCGATTCCATTGCACTTAGGCCTAATAATGCCGCAGAAGAAATGATGGCGATTGCTTGGTCATATGCAGCATGCGTCCATTTGAATATTGATCCTCATTTTGTTTTTCATGATAACGGCTACAAAGGTGGTGGCAACTATATTGCAGACAATTTCAAGGAAAAAAAATACTTTGGACTTCCTATGTTACAGTGGATCGGCTTAACCGCTGATGAGCAACGAGCAAATGAGTTAGGGATTTCTCCTTATCCCGCCATGATAAAATGGCTGAGGGATTAATTTTAGTTATTGTTGAAAGGGCTATTTTTACAACATACAAAAATTGCTGCCTGTAACCAATTAGCAAATTAAAAATCAAATATCGCAAGTTTATGAAAATTGGATTGCTGTCCCCCTTGTCTTCAGCGCATCCCGGTATCAGCCTCGACTTTATGGATGGATTAAACGCTTTTTTGGAACACTATAACATTAAGCAACGAATCCAGCTGGTAAAAGAAAATATAGGATTTGGCGGATCAGAAAAAGATATTTATGCCAAAGCTGAGAAGTTATTGATTAATGAAGATGTAGATGTGCTGATAGCTTACGCTGATGAAAAAGCTGTAAGTATTTTACACCCGCTTTTGCAGGCTACAAACAGGCTCTTACTGCTTGTTAACCCCGGGGCAAATTACCCCCTCAACTGGGTTCCGCAGCCCACTATTATCCGGCTAAACATGCAACATGCTTTTTGCAGTTGGCTTACAGGATCATTGGCTGCAAAAACAGGAAATGGATATGCTGCATACTGCTCCACATTTTATGATTGCGGATATCTCCACGGTGCCGCGATGGTAAATAATTTATTAAGTAATGGTGGCACAATTAGTCATAATTATATAAACAACCAAGCCTACGATTCTGCATTTGAAATCAGTCAGCTAACCAATTTCTTATTCGCTAATCCAGATTGCACCAACCTGCTCTGTATATTTGACGAACTGCCATCGTCACTCTTTTATAACCAACTTAATGCTTATCAGAACGCTAATGGTTTAAACTTGTTTGTATCACCTATGATGCTGACGCAAAAGGCATTGGCAGCTACTGGTGAAGCACACAAATTCCCAATAGAAGGTTTTGTATCCTGGCTACCAACTGCAACAAACGAAGCCAATATCACATTATTAAACAAACTAAAAAGGCCTGCAACCCTATTCACAGTATTGGGTTATGAAACTGCCATGATATTGAATGAAATTCTATTGCAGCAGAATGAAGTAGTAAACGACGGTGAAGCAACTGTTACATACTTAAAAAACAAAGTTTTGCAAACCCCTAGAGGCATGTTGCAATTGGACGATGAAACGCAAACCTATATAAGTGCCCCAACTAGGTGCACCTATGAAATAGGCGAAAAAATGCCTTCTAAAATTTTCCTCAATAACCTGACCGATGAATGGAAAGCATTTACCGCAGTACCAACTGAAGGACATGTGACCGGATGGACAAATACCTATTTATGCTATTAACCAAATGAGTGAACCAAAAGTAATACTGTTGTGCGGTAGTAGGTTAGGGATACCAATATTGAGAACCTTGGTTTTCAGTAAGCAATTGGCTGCAATTGCCATTCCAGACCATTGCACTGAATTTATCCAACAGGTTCAAATGCTTTTGCAAGATGCTTCCCTTCCAATAATAAATGTGAGCAAAAAAGATTGTTCAGAAAGACTGCAAAAAGCTATAAATGATCATGAAGCCAACATGGGCATCATAGTATCTTTCAGTTTCAAAATAAGCTCCGCTATTTTCAATCTTACAGTCAATGGATTTTTTAATGTACATCCGGGCTTGTTGCCACAATATCGTGGGCCAGATCCTGTCTTTCAGCAACTTAAAAACCAAGAACGTTTTGCTGCCATCGCCATTCACAAGGTTGATCGTGATTTTGATACCGGGCCTATAGTACTTACAGACAAAATAAAAATACAACCGTCAGACACACATGGCATACTGACTACCCGTTTGTCCGAGTTGGCAGCAACTCAAGTGGATATCCTTTTAAAAATGGCTGCTTTCGGCATAGCGATACCCACATGCCAACAGGATGAAACAAAAGCTGCTTATTATAAAAGACAAACCGCAACAGATGTATCCATAAACTGGGAAACAATGGACGCAGCGACAATTGTAGCACTTGCCAATGCCTGCAACCCATGGAACAAAGGAGCAATCACACAACTGAATGGCAATATCATCAGGCTGATAGGAGTTGAAAAACGATCAACACAATTGGTGGAAGCAGTTGTACCGGGTACTATTCTCTCTATTGATAATGAAAATATTACCGTTGCTACTATGAGCAAAGAGTTATTGGCAATATCATTTATTTATATTGAAGAAGGGTTTTTAAAACCCTCTAGTCTACTAAAGATGGGGATACAAATTGGCACAAAATTTCAATAATAAAATGTGTTCAATTATTGAATGACCGATAAGATGAAAGTCAGCAAAAATAATATTGCTGATTGGTATTGTTTTACTAAATTTATACTTTACAAATAAAATTGCTTATTGAAGATTGCTTGATTTTCTAAATTCTATTGTTTCCAGGTACCTCATTCAGTTGGTGTATCTGTTGCCAAATAGTTTTGAAATTTTCTTAATCCTCTATAAAAACAAAATATTTATGTCAGATCCTCTTATTGGTCAAGTTATCATGTTTGGCGGAAATTTTGCTCCACGCAACTGGGCTTTTTGTGATGGTTCGCTGCAACCCATTGCTCAGAATACAGCTTTGTTTTCCCTATTAGGCACTACCTATGGGGGCAATGGTCAAACCACCTTTGCATTACCTGATCTTCGTGGACGTGTCCCTGTTGGAATGGGGCAAGGTCCCGGTTTAAGTCCATACACAATTGGTGAAACAGGTGGAGTAGAAAATGTAACACTCACAACCACTCAGTTACCCGCACATACACACATAGCAGCTTGCTCCACAGACATTGGTGACACTACAAACCCGGCAGGAAATTTTTGGGCGGCACAACCAGCATTGGGCTCTTACACTTCCCCTCCCGGAGGTTCAGCTATGGGTAGCGGATCTGTAAACACTTCAGGGAGCAGTCAACCGCACAACAACATAATACCCTATCAAAGTCTTAATTATGTGATTGCATTATTTGGAGTATTCCCTTCAAGAAATTAATTATTTCCACTTATAAAATAATAAATTATGGCATCACTTCCGTTTCTTTCAGAGATACAAATATTTGCATTCAATTTTGCACCCATCGGTTGGGCACCCTGTAGTGGGCAATTGTTACCAATTAATCAGAATCAAGCGCTGTTTGCTTTATTAGGTACTACCTATGGTGGCAATGGGCAAACAACTTTTGCATTGCCTGACTTGCGAGGTCGTGTTCCTTTACACATTGGCAATGGTTTTGATCAAGGACAGCAAAGTGGGTCAGAGTCACATACACTCACTACCCTGGAGATGCCTTCGCATACCCATATTGCAATAGCAAGTACAGCTGCTGCTAACCAATCATCGCCTGTGGGCAACACTTGGGCAAGTGGTGCAGCAGCATCCCCTTTTAAAAATACTAATAATGCAATTATGAACGCTGCTGCTTTTGGCAACACTGGTGGTAATCAACCGCATGAAAACAGGATGCCCTACTTGGTAATGAACTATTGCATTGCCCTTGAAGGAATTTTTCCATCAAGAAATTAAATCTAAAACCTAAATAAAAATTGAATAATGTCAGATCCATTTGTAGCAGAAATAAGGATATTCGGATGCAACTATCCACCAAAATATTGGGCTCATTGTAATGGTCAGCTTTTGCCTATTGCGCAGAATACGGCCCTATTTTCTTTATTAGGTACCACCTATGGTGGAAATGGACAAACAAATTTTGCTTTACCAAATTTACAAGGGCAGGCAGCTGTAAATGCCGGACAAGGACCAGGATTGTCTAATTATTATTTAGGAGACACAGGCGGACAATCTAGCGTAAGTCTGCTAACATCTCAAATGCCTGCACACAACCATTTACCTGCTGCCACTACAAGCGATGGCACATCTTCAAGCCCATCAGGTAATGGTTTTGCTACGCCTTCAGCAGACAGAGGTGCACAAACATACACAGATAGTATATTGCCAGTACAAATGTCACCAAATGCGCTATCACTGATGGGTGGAGGGCAACCGCACAACAACATGATGCCTTACTTGGTATTGAATTTTTGTATTGCACTTAATGGCATATTTCCAGCTAGAAATTAACAACTATTGTATTGCATATAAACGTTACTTATTTTTTGTTATTTACAACTTTATTTATCATTGGCTTATTTGTTTCAACCCAGATTTAAATTAAAATGATTATGAAAAAATATTACCAAAGCACAAATGGTATGTTTATGCTTAAAAAAACGATCAGGTTGATACTTCCAATTTATTTATTGTTGATGGCTTTAAGTTCAACAATGTTTGCCCAATCAATTACTGTTTCAACTACCTCAGATGAGGTGAATGGAAACACAACAAATATTGCAGCATTAAAAGCAGCATCCGGAGGCGCGGGCATTAGCCTTCGCGAAGCTATAATAGCAACAAACAACGAACCTGCAGGTACTACAATTACCATCAACATTCCATCTGGCAATTATTCCCTTACGCTAGCCGGATCTGACAATACATCGGCAGCAGGTGACCTGGATATAAACACCACAGTCGCTGCTGGAAATAAAACAGTCAGTATTGTTGGTGCCGGTTCTACGCTCACTACCATTACAGGTCTGGCAGGCGAAAGAATTTTTGATGTACATGCAGAAAACAATACAGGTAGCATTACTTTCACACTAAGAAAAGTAAAACTAACAGGCGGAAGCCCTTCATCAGGATCCGGAGGTGCAATGTTGACTGGCAGGCCTGGCGATGTTACCAATTTAATTAATTGTACCTTTATTAGCAATTCCGCTGCAAGCAATGGAGGGGCAATTTCTCAAAGTTCAGGTTCGGCTGCACATAATTTAAATGTAACTATATGCACATTTATCAATAACACTGCAACAGGAGCCGTTGGCGGTGCCATCAACTATGCAGGAATTGGAAATGTATCCATAACGGGTTGTACATTTACTAACAATACTTGTGGCACACAAGGAGGGGCGATTAATATAAGCGGTAATGGAACCGGTTCTCCATCTTGCACTATTAGCAAAAACACCTTTACCAATAATACCACAAATGGCAGCACATTTGGCGGCGCTGTAGTGGGCATGGTGAATGTGCAGGCAATGAATATCAACTATAACAGAATAGTTGCAAACAATGGTACAAATGTTTCAACCGGTAAGGTTATGACTGCCGGTGGTGGCACTGTTGGCTCAATGGATCTTACCAATAATTGGTGGGGAGATAACACCGGACCAAGCGGATCATCCGATATTCTGGGAACAGTACCTTCCTTATGGCTTCAATTGAAAGCAAGTACTTCACCAACACCAATTTGCCCATTGTCAACATCTGTTGTTACCGCATCTTTTTTATCCAATAATTTATCCGCTGCAATTAATCCAACTGATCTAACAGTACTAGCCGGGCTACCCGTTTCATTCGCCAATCCGGTTTCAGGCACTTTATCCAATGCACAACCTACCATCCAATCCGGAGGTACCGCCACAGTAACTTATACAGCAGGCAATTTAGGGGGAATGGGAAGTGTAAATGCATTGGTTGACAATGTACCTGGTAGTGATGCTATCGCAAAAGCAGCTATCCTAATCCCACTATTGCCCGAGGCACCGATTATTGGAGCTTCCGGTCCATTTACGATATGCAGTGGAGATAGCATAGTTTTATCCGCTTCATCTTCAAACTATACCAGTTTTGCTTCTAATGTGATCAACTTTAGCTCAGAATATGATGCTACTAATTGGGCAGCTATTCAGGCTTTAGGCGCTCCAAATGTATATCCAAATTACGGCGACATTTCTTTGGCGTGGGGGTCATTATTACAAGATGCAGGACGCGAATTCATAGAGCTTGGATATACAAATCCTGCATCTATCAATTTCATAGATATTTATGAAACATTCAACCCGGGATCAATAGATACTGTCTATGTAAAAAATCCCTACACCAACTTATTTGAAATAGTTTATACAGCAACTGCAGTACCTGCAATCCCTGCTGCTCGCATATTGCATATTAGTTTCCCACTTACCGCTTTCCCAGTATCGGCTATTCGTATAGCAATGAACACTGCTGCAGTACCTGATTGGAATGAAATAGATGCTGTTAGTATAGGGCGTGAAAACAATGCAAGCGATTTTGCTTCATTCTTGTGGTCGACAGGCGAGACTACACAAAATATTGTTGTAAAAAATTCAGGAACTTTTACAGTAACAGGTATTACTTCAGGGGGTTGTACATCAGCAATTAGTAGTTCTTTTAGTACAATTGCAGTTCCACTTCCGATTGTAGATATTTTGGTATCTCCATCGTTAATTGTTTGCTCGGGTACACCAGTTACCTTAACCGGATCAGGAGCTAGTACCTATAGTTTTACAGGTGATATAACAAGTGGAGTTCCATTTAACGCCACAGTTACCAATACCTACTATTTAACTGGCGTAGATGCAAATGGTTGTGTTTCTTTACCGGACAGTGTCAAGATTATTGTTAACCCGCTACCAACTGCAAATATTACCTTTACAGGGTCGTTATCAGTTTGTAACGGCGATAGCGTATTACTAAAAGCAACGGTTGCCAATAACCGCAGCTATCAGTGGTTAAATTCAAATATTGCATTACCAGGCGAAACAAAAAATACATTCACTGCCAAAACCAGCGGTACTTACCGGGTAAGGGTAAAAAACACCAATACCGGGTGCAGCAGATTGTCAACAAGCAAAAGCGTGTCAGTATATGCGCTACCAATAGTAAATCCAATTACAGGAAACACTTCCGTTTGCAAAGGCAGTACAATAATCTTAAGCAATGCCACGTTAGGTGGTACCTGGAGCAGTTCAGATACATCCATTGCAACCATTACCAATACAGGAATAGTAACAGGTAAAATATTTGGAACAGTCATCATAACTTACACCACTGCAGCCAATGTTAACGGCTGTAAAAACAAATCGACTGCTTTGATTTCAGTAAAAACGTTACCATCAATTTCAAGTTCTATATCAGGTTTAAAAACTGCATGTGTTGGCAAAACATCTCAATTAAGCAATAGCACAACAGGTGGAACATGGAGCAGTAGTAACAGTAGCATAGCTATGGTCAGTAGCACAGGATTGGTAACAGGGATTGCTATAGGTTCAGTTACAATTACCTATACTACAGCGGCTAACAGCAGCGGCTGTACCAACAAAGTTTCTGCAATATTTTCTGTATCTGCCCCTTGTTTATTTAAAGCTGATTATGCAAAAGGCTCTACTCAAATAGAAGAAACAGTAGCATCAAAAATGGAGGTCTCCATTTTTCCTAACCCGACAGGTAATGTGTTTAATTTAAAGGTAAAAGCGCAAAAACAAGAAATCATCAGCATTCACGTATTAGATGTGAACGGAAAAACAGCCTTTGTATCTAAAGGAACGCCGGGACAAACTTTTTCTTTTGGTGAGCAGTTAATATCAGGTACTTATTTGGTAGAAGTAAGGCAAGGTGAAGAAGTAAAAACCATAAAGGCAGTGAAGATTAAGCGTTAAGAATGGTCGATTACTATTTTGATAATAACTAAAAAGCCAAAAGCCGCTGTAATAAAAATCTTGCAGCGGCTTTTTCTTTATGTTATAAACCTGAGAAAAGTATTAATAGCAGCTTCAAAAGCAGAATGACGATTTAATATCGTTGCGGTTACAACTAATAAATAACCAAACAGCATCTTTTTAACCACCCTGTGGCAGGAAAAAAATTCACTAATCACTTTTTTCAAATCGGCAGACATTCGTTTTTGCCGATCTTTTTATGCCCTCTTTTTCTGGTTCTTGCATTATTGCAAAAACTAAATTATATTTATCAAAGAATTAAAACCATAAACCAAAAAAACAAATTAGCATGAAGTATTTTCTATTTCTGTTTGCATTTTCAGTAAGCATTTATACAAATGCACAAACAAACACCTTCCCTACTACCGGAAGTGTAGGTATTGGTACAAATGCACCTAAATCATCTGCACTGTTGGATGTGCAAAGTAGTACCCAAGGTGTATTAATACCTCGTATGACACTGATCCAGCGTGATGCCATTGTAAACCCTGCCAATGGTCTGCTGATATTTCAGACTAATAGTGCAAAAGGATTTTATTATTTCAATGGTACCGCATGGGTGAGCATATCTACCGGTAGTGCTAGCAACAGGTTATCAAATTTATTAGCAAATACAGCAGTCAATGTTGCTTTGTTGCCTATTGCCAACGATTCAGTTAATATTGGCAGCAATGAATTGCGTTGGCGTAATGGTTTTTTTGCTGATACTGTTAACATTGGTAGTGCTTTACCTACTTCAAGATTAAATATAGGAGGCACCATAAAGATCGCAGATGGAACACAAGGCTTAGGAAAAGTCTTAACCTCTGATGGCGATGGGTTAGCAAGTTGGGCAACCCCTGCTGCTATTCCATGGACAATTGCCGGAAATGACATTTTTAATAGCAATTCAGGAAATGTAGGTGTTGGTACATCTACACCTTTAGCTAAATTAGATGTGAATGGAGATGCTTTGATTAATGGACTTACTGCAGGTCGTGGAGGTGCAAATATTGACGATAATACAGCTTTGGGATTAGGTGCTTTGTTTTCTAATTCCGCGGGTCATTTTAACACGGCACTTGGTAGTGGAAGCATGTTAAGCAATACAAATGGGGATCGCAATGCAGCTGTTGGATTTAATGCCTTGGGCAAAAACACAAATGGCGCTTTCAATGTAGCAATTGGTAATGATGCTTTACGGGATAATACGACGGGGTTAAAAAACACCGCTATTGGAAATGAAGCACTCTTAAAAAATTCAATTTCCAATGCCAATACTGCTATTGGGGCAAATGCTTTATTCTTGAATGAAGGAGAAGGGAATACCGCAACCGGCGTAAGCGCCCTTAGCGCAAATGGAATAGGTTCATTCAATTTGGCACAGGGCAATCAGGCACTTTTGAGTAATACTTTCGGATCCTTCAATGTAGCGCTTGGGAATAGTGCAATGAACGATAATAATTTTGGCTCTTCTAATGTTGCTGTTGGAAACAATTCGCTAATGAAAAACCAAAGCGGAAGCAATCTTGTAGCAATTGGTGATAGCGCTTTATTTAGCCAAAACGGAGGTAATGGTAAGAATACAGCAATTGGATCCAAAGCCTCGTTTGCCAACATTAATGGTGAAGCTAATACGGCAGTAGGATTCAATACACTTAAATTAAGTACAGGAAATGGCAATACTGCTATTGGCAGTGAAAGTATGTTGAATAACAATAGCGGTTCTAACAATACTGCTATAGGAACAGCTGCACTAATTAATAATACTACCGGCAAGGGAAATACAGCTATAGGCGCTGGCACAATGATTAGTAACACAAATGGAGACAATAATACTATTACTGGTTTTGGAGCCATGCAGCAATTTAATAGTGGTTCTGGTAATAGTGGTTTTGGATCAGGCGTTTTTAGCAAAGCTGTGGCAGGAAATAATAATACGGCTATTGGTTTAGAAGCTATGAAAGCAAACAACGGGGGCAACACAAATACGGCCATTGGCGCTAAATCCATGGCACTCAATGTCACAGGAAGGTCCAATACAGCCGTTGGTGAAAGTTCGCTGTTTTCCAATATTAATGGCATACAGAATACTGCTATCGGTGATAGTGCCATGTTAAATAATATTTCTGCAAGTGGAAATGTTGCGCTCGGTTATAAGGCTTTATCTTCTAACACTGTCGGTGATGGAAACACTGCACTAGGTCGTTCAAGCCTTGGCAGTAACATAAATGGCATAGGCAATACTGCTATAGGAATATCTGCCCTTGCCAACAATACATCCGGGAACGTAAATATTGCCACCGGTAACAATACAATGAATAAAAACACTACTGGTAATTTTAATGTTGCCTATGGATTTGCAGCATTGTTTAATAATAACAATGGAAATTTCAATGCTGCTTTTGGGGACAGTGCTCTTTTTACTAATATTTCCGGTAATAGCAATACTGCATTGGGCAATTCTGCTAATGTAAGTACAACTGATCTTAGTAATACTGCAGCAATTGGCAATAGGGCAGTAGTAAACGCCAGCAACAAAATGCAACTAGGTTCATCAACAACTACATTGGCTACTACAGGAGGTATTACTATAGTAAGCGATGGCAGGTTTAAAGACAATGTAAAAACAGATGAAGTACCCGGCCTTGCTTTTATCAACAATTTAAAACCAGTGGCCTACAATTTCAACTACAAAAGTTACGATGATTTTTTGCGCAATGAAATCAGAAAACAATATCCTAACGATGCATTAGACATCAGCTATCAGCAACTATTACAACAAAAAAGCGAAGTACGTGAAGTAGGCTTTATCGCCCAGGAAGTAAACAATCTGGTGAAAGACAAAGGCTACACATTTAATGGTGTTTATACCCCTCAAAATGCGAACGATAATTTTGCATTGGATTACAGCAGGTTTGTAGTGCCATTGGTAAAAGCAGTGCAAGAACTGTCAAAGAAAAATGATGAATTAGGAACGATGAATGATGAATTAAAGAAAGCAAAATCTGAACAGGCTGCGATTAACGCTGCCCAACAAAAACAAATAGACGACCTCAAAGCTTTGATGCAACAACTACTCAACGGCAAATCAATCGCACCTTGCCCACCATTGGCAGGAAAATAATGTAACTAAATATTCTTTATGATTAAATCGGCAGCAATCCCTTTCTGCCGATTTTTTTTATGCTACACTTTTTTTAAAATTTGTATTGTTGCAAAAACTAATTTATATTTATCAATAAATTAAAACCATTAACCCCAAAAAAAATTGTTATGAAAAAGCTACTTTGTCTACTGCAACTTATTTGCTTTGGTTACTTTTTTGCAAATGCCCAAACCAATACTTTTCCTATTACGGGTAGTGCTGGTATAGGAACAATTGCACCTGTAGCATCTGCACTTTTAGAAATGCAAAGCACTAACCAAGGAATATTGTTACCCCGTATGACACAAGCGCAGCGCAACGCTATAGTTTCTCCTGCTTCCGGCCTGTTGATATACCAAACCAACGGCACGATAGGTTTTTATTTTTACAATGGAATAACATGGGCGCAAATAAGTGATGGTAAGGCAAAAAGCAACCTCAATAATCTTTCTGCCACTACCGCTATAAATGCAAGTTTATTGCCGGGTAATTCTGGGGCTATTGATTTGGGTTCGGCTACCAAAGCATGGAGAAATGGATTTTTTAGTGGTGATATTACCGCAAGTGGCATGACTGTAGGAAAGGGAGGTACTGGAGTTGCTAGTAATACTGCCATTGGTTATAGTGCATTATCTGGTAACACAAGCGGCTCTAATAATACTGCCAATGGTTTTTCTGCATTATACAGCAACTCTACGGGCTATAATAATACTGCCAATGGTTTTTCTGCATTATACGGCAACTCAACGGGCAATAATAATACTGCCTATGGTTATTCTGCATTGTACAGCAACACTATTGGTTTTTATAATACTGCCAATGGTGCATATGCATTATACAGCAACACTTCTGGCCTTAATAATACCGCCAATGGTTATTCTGCATTATACAGCAACACTACCGGCTCTTCAAATACTGCTTATGGTCAAGATGCATTATACAGCAACATTACCGGCGCTTATAATACTGCCAATGGTTATTCTGCATTATATAAGAACACTACAGGCAATTATAATACTGCCAATGGTCAATCTGCATTATACTTTAACACTATCGGCAGTTATAATACTGCCAATGGTCAATCTGCATTATACTTCAACACTACCGGCAATTATAATACTGCCAATGGTCCATCTTCCTTATACAGCAACACTACAGGCTATAATAATACTGCCAATGGTCCATCTGCATTATACAGCAACACTACGGGCTATAATAATACTGCCAATGGTTATTATGCATTATACAAGAACACTACGGGCCATAATAATACTGCCAATGGTTATTTTGCATTATATAAGAACACTACAGGCTATTCAAATACAGGCAATGGTGAATATGCGTTATACAACAATACTACCGGCTCTTTTAATACTGCCAATGGTGGAAATGCGTTATACAACAACACTACCGGCGGTGCAAATACTGCCTATGGCCAATCTGCATTAATAAGCAACACTACCGGCTTTTATAATACTGCCAATGGTGTAGCTGCATTAGTCAGCAACATTACCGGCAGTTATAATACTGCCAATGGCCATTCTGCATTAGACAGCAACACTACCGGCAATAATAATACTGTCAATGGTTATAAAGCAATGCACTTCAACTCTACGGGCTCTGATAATACTGCTAATGGTTATTATGCATTATACAATAACACGACCGGCAGTTCTAATACCGCCCTTGGCTACAGTGCGGATGTATCTACTACAGCACTCACCAATAGTACCGTTATAGGAGCTAATGCTATTGTAAATGCAAGCGACAAAATGCAATTAGGCGCATCTACCACTATTTTGGCCACTACAGGTGGTATCACTATTGTTAGCGATGGCAGGTTTAAGGATAATGTGAAAGTAGACGAAGTGCCGGGACTTGCATTCATCAACAACCTAAACCCCGTGGCTTACAACTTCAATTACAAGGGCTATGATGACTTTTTGCGCAAAGACATGAAGAAGGATAAAAGTATGGCAACAGACACCGGTTATCAGCAGCAGCTGAAAGCTAAGGGAGAGTTAAGAGAAGTAGGCTTCATAGCCCAGGAAGTGAACAACCTGGTTAAGGATAAAGGCTACACTTTCAATGGTGTCTATACTCCACAAAATGCGAACGACAACTATGCATTGGACTACAGCAGGTTTGTAGTGCCCTTGGTGAAAGCAGTGCAGGAGTTGTCTAAAAAGAATGAAGAATTAACAATGGATAATGGACAATTGAAGAAAGACATGGCCGACCTAAAAGCTCTTATGCAACAACTACTTAACAGCAAATCAATCGCACCTTGCCCCCCTTTGGCAGGAAAATAATGTAAACCTATATTCTCTATAATTAAATCGGCAGCAATCCAACACTGCCGATTTTTTTATGTCTCCCATTTCCTGCTCTTGCATAGTTGCAAAAATTAATTTACATTTATCAATATAATAAAACCATAACCCCCAAAAACAAATGTTATGAAAAAGCTGCTTTGTCTATTGCTCACTGTTTACACAAGTTACTTTTTTGCGAATGCGCAAACCAATACTTTTCCTATTACTGGTAGTGCTGGTATAGGAACAATTGCACCTGTAGCATCTGCACTACTGGAAATGCAAAGCACTAACCAAGGAATATTGATACCCCGTATGACACAAGCACAGCGAGACGCTATTGTTTCTCCTGCTTCCGGCCTGCTAATATACCAAACCAACGGCACGATAGGATTTTATTTTTACAATGGAATAACATGGGTGCAAATAAGTGATGGTAAGGCAAAAAGCAACCTCAATAATCTTTCTACCACTACCGCTATCAATGCAAGTTTATTGCCGGGCACTACTGGGGCTATTGATTTGGGTTCGGCTACCAAACCATGGAGAAACGGTTTTTTTAGTGGTGATCTTACCGTGAGTGGCATGACTGTAGGAAAGGGAGGTACTGGAGTTGCTAGTAATACTGCCATTGGCTATAGTGCATTATCTGGTAACACAAGCGGTTTTAATAATACCGCCAATGGTTATTCTGCCTTGTACAGCAACACTACAGGCGATGATAATACTGCCAATGGTCATTCTGCATTGTACACCAACACTACAGGCTCTAATAATACAGCCAATGGTTATTCTGCCTTGTACAGCAACACTGCTGGCAGTAATAATACTGCAAATGGAAAATTCACATTATACTTCAACACTATCGGCAGTTATAATACTGCCAATGGTTATTCTGCATTGTACAGCAACACTACGGGCAATAGTAATACTGCCAATGGTAATACTGCATTATTCAGCAACACTACGGGCAATAGTAATACTGCAAATGGTAATTCTGCATTATTCACAAACACTACGGGCAGTTATAATACTGCCAATGGCAGATGGGCATTATTCAACAACACTATTGGCAATTCTAATACTGCCAATGGTAATTCTGCATTATTCAGAAACACTACGGGCAATAGTAATACTGCTAATGGTTATCATGCATTATACAGCAACACAACCGGCGGTTCTAATACTGCTAATGGTGATTCTGCATTGTACAACAACACTACCGGTAGTTATAATACTGCAAATGGTGTAAATGCATTGTACATTAACACTACGGGCAATTATAATACTGCAAATGGTTTTGTTGCATTATACAAGAACACTACGGGCTTATATAATACTGCAAATGGTTATTCTGCATTATACAGCAACACTACAGGAAATAGTAATACTGCCAATGGTTATGGTGCATTACATTCCAACACTACTGGCGATTATAATACTGCCAATGGTAGATATGCATTACACACCAATTATTCGGGCATTGGTAATACTGCTAATGGTTATGCTGCATTGTACAAGAACACTACTGGCAATAATAATACTGCCAATGGCCAATATGCATTATACTTAAACGTTACCGGCGGTTTTAATACTGCCAATGGTGATTCTGCATTGTACACGAACACAACAGGCTTTTATAATACTGCAAATGGCCAATCAGCATTAAAGAGCAACAATACGGGCTCTAATAATACTGCCAATGGCTATTATGCGTTATACAATAATAAGACTGGCAGTTCTAATACTGCCTATGGCTACAGTGCGGATGTATCTACATCAGCACTTACCAATAGTACCGCTATAGGAGCCAATGCTATTGTAAATGCAAGCAACAAAATGCAATTAGGCGCATCTACCACTATTTTGGCCACTACCGGCGGTATCACAATTGTTAGCGATGGCAGGTTTAAGGACAATGTGAAAACAGACGAAGTTCCAGGACTTGCATTCATCAATAAACTAAACCCTGTGGCTTACAACTTCAACTACAAAAGCTTTGATGACTTTTTGCGCAAAGACATGAAGAAAGATAATAGTGCCGCAACAGACACCGGTTATCAGCAGCAGTTAAAAGCTAAGGGAGAAATAAGAGAAGTAGGCTTCATAGCCCAGGAAGTAAACAACCTCGTTAAGGATAAAGGCTACACATTCAATGGTGTCTATACCCCACAAAATGCAAATGATAATTACGCATTGGATTACAGCAGGTTTGTAGTGCCATTGGTGAAGGCGGTGCAGGAACTGTCAAAGAAAAATGAAGAATTAACAATTGATAATGGACAATTGAAATCCAATGATATCGCACAACAAAAACAAATAGACGATCTCAAAGCAATGCTACAAAAACTACTCAACACCAAATCTACCGCCCCATGCCCACCTTTGGCAGGTAAATAATTTAACCCTTTAGTCTTTACAATTAAATCGGCAGCAATCCAATACTGCCGATTTAATTTATGCCCTCTTTTTCCCGCCTTCCAAGCTGGGACACCCAAAATCAAACAGCAAATCCAGTATTTACAAGGATTACAGAGAATTTTTTTGAAAATTTTTAAAAATCTCGGAAGTCAGGAAAAAGACACATAGATTGTTGCCTTGCAAAAATAAATTGATGATTTAAAGGAAGCACTCTTTAAATTATAGAATACAAAAATTACCGCCATTACCTCTTATTAATTCTTTTGGCAACAAACTAAAGCTTCGCAGATTTTGCAAGGCTTTTATAACCACCTGTACTTTTCAACCAATCTTTCTTTTTGATTTCTCGCTACAGGGAGGGTTTCCCCGGTGATCATTGTTAGTATTCCTTCGTTTCGATTGAATTGTTTGACCTGGTTGAGGTTAATAATATACTGACGATGCACCCGCAAAAAATGGTCTTCTTCCAACACTTCCTGCACATCTTTTAGTGTCTTGGAAATAATAAAAATTTTCTTGTCTTTTAATACCAGTTTTGAATAATTATTACTTGCTTCAACCAAAACAATATCGTTCAGATCTATAAACGTCACTCCATGTTGACCAGGCACTGCAATCTTTGTAATGGGCTCACCCCGCAATTGCTTTTGTAACATTGATAGTTGCGATGAAGATGGTTTCACCCGGCTTTCAGCTTTGGATACTGCTTCGGTCAGTTCGTTTATTTCCACCGGCTTTACTAAGAAGTCGAGCGCATTGAAACGAAATGCTTTTAAAGCAAATTGGTTGTAAGCGGTAATAAACACCACGCTGAGATGAAGATGCGAAACTTTTTCCAATAGCTCAAAGCCATTCATCACTGGCATTTCCACGTCTAAAAATAACAGGTCGGGATTAAGCAGTTCAATGTCCTGCGATGCCTTTACACTGCTTGTATATGATCCAACCACTTCCACCTGCGGACAGTGTTCCATGAGCTGCAGCTTCAGCAGGCTCACGCTATCCGGTTCATCGTCTACTATCACTGCTTTTATTTTCATTACTCTATTGGTATTTTAATAATTACCCTGGTACCCGATGGCAATCCGGTATTGTCAAAAATATCGTGGATGGTAACGTCGGCACCGGTTTTATAAACAGAATTAATTAATGCAAGCCTTTCGGACGTTACTTTCGTTCCATAAGACTTATGCTTTGTAGCGGTTTTACTTTTTAACAAAGCAGACTTTTCTCGTCCTATTCCATCATCAGTAATGTTGATAACAAGAATGGTCTCATTTTGCTCAAGACCAATGTTAATGTCAATTTTACCACCTTCTTCTTTATGCATTAAGCCGTGCCAGATAGCGTTTTCGACATACGGCTGCAAGAGCATGGGAGGTATCTCAATGTAACCGGCATCTACGTTGTCGTCTACTTTGATGTGGTATCGCAACTTCTCTTTAAATCGCATAGCTTCCATATCCATGTATAACCTAAGCGCATCCAATTCAGACGTTAAGGTAATCTTGTCAGTGCGGGAATTGTCTAAGACGAGACGGATAAGCTTTGAGAACTTAGTAAGGTATTCTGATGCGGCGGCTGTATTGTTCTGTGCGGTATATAGCTTGATAGAGTTTAGGCAATTGAAGATAAAATGTGGGTTCATCTGCGACCGCAATGCCGATAACGATATATCTCCCAGTTGCCGTTGAAATTCGCTTTCTTTTTGCTCCTGCAACATCTTTTCTGATGCTATCTGGTTTTTTAAATGAACCCGCTGCAACCTGGCTTTGTAAAACAAATACAGTATTATGAAGCTGATCAATCCCAACCCGATCAAAAGGTATATGAATTGCTGTTGCCGTTTAAGTTCGCTCAGAGTCTTCTCTTGGGTAAGTGATCTTACACGGGCTGCCTGTAGTTGTTTTTCGTTTTCGGATAATGCCAATTGTTTTATTTTTCCCTGTTTCTCCAACTGCTCGTTTTCTAAGGAAGACTGTGTACTTAAAAAGGCAAGGTGCTGTAAGTCTTTTTCTTTGTTTATTAGCTCCAGCCTGTTCTTCCCCAATTGTATTTCCTGTTGTTGTTGGGTTGCCAGCAATACTTGTTTTTCCAGCTTTTGTGCTGTTAACCGTTCCTGTAGTTTTAGGGAATCCGATTGCTTATCAAATTCATATTGCATAATAAGCTGTGCAATCTTTTTTTCATTTTGACCATTAACCAGGCTGTCACGTATAAAAATATATCTTTTAAATGCCTTCAGTGCTTTGGCATATTCATGATTGCGTTCATGAGCAAGGCTCAGATCCTGCCATGCAAACCGCTGGTTTATTCCATGTCCCGCTTCTTCTGAAAGTTGCCTGCCGTTGTTGAGGTAAGTCAATGTGGTAGCGTAACGGGTAGCGGGATCTATTCCAACCTCTATAAGAACGGAATCAGGAGCATCACCGCACCATTCACCCATGCTTAATTGCAACAGCCCCATTGCACTTTTGTTTTGGTCTTTTTGTGCAATGGCTAACCCTTTTTGAAACATAGCCCATGCTTTTGAAAACTGGGATAATTCATAATAAAGAAAACCAAAGTTGTTCAGCAGCACTGCATCCCCGGGTGTTCCTGTTTGTTCGGCAGTTTTTACAGCCCTAAGGTAATATTTTTCGGCTTCATCATATTGTTTAAGCTCGGTATAATTAGCAGCAATGTTTGATAAGTTATTAATAGAATCTTTGGTGCCAAATGAACGTGCCATCAACAATGCTTTAAAATGATATTCCAATGATTCTTTGAAGTTCCTTATTTGGGTGTAGATTATCCCAAGTTGTGTCAGATCATTGTACAGGTATCTTGATACTCCATATTGCTCATTCACCTTCATTGATTTCTGAATATAAGATATGGCTGAGGTGTAGTCGCCCATGTCAGAATAAACCCCTCCAATGCCTGACAAAGCCACTGCCGCTTTTATAGGCTCACCGTTTCTTTCGGATAACGCAGCCGCTTTTTGATATGCCTCCAGGGCTTTTGGCCGGTTGGATAAGGCTCTGTAAGCAGTTCCGGAATTGCTGTAAGCAACGGCCATCCCTTTTTTATTTGCTACTTGTTCACTGAGGGCTAGCGATTTGCTATAATACCCAAGTGCTTTGTTAGGATCAGATAATCTCAAATAAATGTCACCCATGCTCGCCAGGCAGTAAGCTATATCCCGCTTATTTTCGAAGGCT
The DNA here is from genome assembly GCA_031424295.1 of Segetibacter sp. Classification (GTDB taxonomy): domain Bacteria; phylum Bacteroidota; class Bacteroidia; order Chitinophagales; family Chitinophagaceae; genus Segetibacter. Next base: position 20,374 of record JANPHE010000204.1, read on the forward strand.
TCAAACTCATCAAGTGCTGTTTGAATTAAAACCAAGGCCTCTGTAGGGTTGCCGTATGCGGTAAGGCTCTGCCCCTTTATCATATACGCAATGGCGAGATTGGTGCGGTCATTTATCTTTTTACCCAACACAATTGCACTATCTGAATACTGCAAGCCCAACTTAATATCTGAGTATTGATATTCCCGTGCGATACTGTTCAACAAACAAAGTTTTAGCACATCCTCTTTTTTATAACTGTTGAGTACTTTTAAAAGGGAATCAACTTTTTGCCCTTTCAGCAATAGCACGCTAAAGGACAAAAGCAGCAGAAGGCTATATTGACGGATGTGACGCATTAGTTTATTCGATTAAAATTAAATGATGCCGGCAGCAGTCACCTTCCTAATTGTGTAAACAGTATTAAATAGGGGGTGAGCAGCAAGTATTTCTAGTGGTTGAAATTTAAAGATAATCCCTATTCTATAAAGAGGCTTTTTTACTTCTCTTTCCAGAGGGCTAATCAGTTAAGTGAATAACATTTAATGGAGCTAAGTAGATGTGTTCTAGGGAAATATTCTCCCTCATTCAAACAGCTATCCACTCAATAAATACTACCACTCACAAGTAACTAAGCTTAAATGATAACAGTTGAGTCTACTTTCAATTCTCAATTAATTACGATAGTTTTTTTTCAAGTAAAACCAATTTTTCTTAAAAACCAGTTCTTGAAGTTCATTTAACGCATTTTCAATTCAACATTTAAAATAAATCGTCATGAAAATTTTATCTCAAATTACCGTATTACTAATGTTCCTTAGTGTGTTTATTTCCTCTTGCAAAAAAGATGGTTACAACCAGCCCAACACACAATGTTCCTTAACTCACTCTGAGGACGACTTGTTTGGGTACTCTTTTGATGTAGTGTACAATACCGCTGGCAACCCCGTGGCTACAAATTTTGGTGGGTTTATTTCCAACATGGAGTACGATGGCCGCAAAAGGCTTAGCAAAGAAACTTTCGGTACACAAGGAAGTCGTATTGAATATTTCTACAGCAATAACACATTTTTGCCTACGGCAAGAAAGTATATAAGGCCAGATTTTGGGGGCTTAATAGCCGTTGATAGTTTTAGCTACAATATACTCGGGCAGCGAACAAAAAGGGTTGTACATAACATTCTTTCTGGCAATACCTATATTTATAGATACCAGTATGACAACAGAGGAAATTTGAGAAATATAACTTTAGCCACTATCATCAATGGTATTGAATCAAGTCCTTCTCTTAGGTATGAAGGTTTGCGGTACGACAATAAATACAATGCATTTTCTGGAAACCAATGGTTGAAATATATACTGGAGTATACTGATTTTGATGAATACACTACCTTACAATTCAGTGTAAATAACGCATTAGACTGGAAGTGGTATTATAGCTTTGATTATCCCTATTACAGCAATGTGGTTTCAAATAAGTTCACATCTAGTTTTACTTATAATACTCAAGGCTTTGCCAAAATAAGAAGTGGTCGTTTTTTCGACACAGATGGTGTAACAGAAATAGGTACATTCATTCAATCGAATGTTTCATCTTGCGACACTTCTGCACCCAAACTAAATCAAAAAGGTTCTGCTTTCAAAACGATGAGAACGGATATGTTTAATAACATACTTCATCTTCCTTTTGCCAATAAAAAATATTGATATCCAGTTTTGTCATGCTGGAAATTCTTATGAAGCTTGGTGTTAAACATCAGTCTTGATAAATGTAAATTGAAAAGTATTTTGAAACGGAATGGGATGAAACTAACTGCTACTTTTTCTATTTTAAAAAACATCCAAAAGGAAAAAAATATAAAATCATACAACATGCAAAACGTCATCAAAATCGCTAAAACGATTTCATTGTTTTCTCTTTTGTGCCTGACTATGTCAACCCTATTTGGGCAAAATTATTTTGCTGGCTCAGGGGCGGGCACTGCAAATACCGGGTTTTACAACACCGGGGTGGGGACAAACTCTTTGACTACTGGAACAGGTAACCAAAATACGGCTGTAGGTGATAGAAGCTTGACAAACGCTTCTAGTGGGCTTGGCAACTGCGCATTTGGAGATAATACACTTTACTTTAATACTTCAGGAAGTTTTAATGTTGCTATCGGATCATTAGCACTTTATAGAAACACAACGGGTAATGATAATACAGCGATTGGGGGTTCTGCACTTTTAGAAAACATTACCGGTTACAGTAACGTAGCTAATGGTTCAGGGTCTCTATATAAAAATACTACAGGTCATAATAACACAGCAAGTGGTTTTAAATCACTTAACTTCAACACCACTGGGTATAACAATGTTGCCAATGGAAGTAAGGCACTTTATAACAATACCACAGGATATGGCAATGCGGCAACAGGTGCTTATTCATTATATTCCAATAAAGGTTCTGATAATGTAGCTAACGGTCATTACGCACTATACACAAATACTACAGGAAATGGTAATGTTGCAAATGGAGCTTATTCGATGTACTACAACACAACTGGGTTTTCTAATG
>JANPHE010000205.1:0-19258 GCA_031424295.1 Segetibacter sp.
TATGGCTTAAAAAGTTTCAAACTGAACTTTGAATTATGGAACATTTACTGGAACTGTGGACGGAAGTAAACAAGGTTTTGCAGGACATTCAGGCGGTTGTATGGAAGGGCTTGAAGTTGCAGGTGTAATAATGACGCACGGAAATTATTATGTTCCACAAGTAAAAGCAGTTTACGGTATGTCGCCAGCAGGAAATAGTCCAGATCAATATGGTATAACTTCAAATGGCTTCAATGGAATTGGAACCACAGCAATATTTGTAATCTTAGGTGAGCAAGAAAAAGATGTAAATGGTCTTGGAACTTTTATGTCAACAAATTGGCGTTTACAAGCATACAGCGAAATGAATACAAACGGACCTCGTTATCAAACTTTCGCAAAAGGTGCCAATACAACACACCTTGACATTCCCACCGACAACGCAGATTTACAAAAATATAACTTGGACAATTCCGAAGCATTTTTTGACACCTATGTTAAAGGAATTGACCGAAAATCAGAAATAGGAAACAAATCAATACCACCAAATAACGTAATAGAAAAATCAAGCAAAGGACTATAAAAAAACGGCACATAATAAAAGTAATGCAGCAATTGGGGCTGGACGGAAGATCAATCATTGAATCGCTGTACTTAAGTTCGGGCTGACGAGTTTCAATTTGACTTTTTGTTGTTAACTTCAACTGTATATTTTCAATTGGGCAGCGGTTTCCGGGACGTTATAAAATATCCCACTTGACAGCTATACCCAACCGTAGCAAGCATACGGCGTGTTCTAACATCAGAGAAATAAACAAACTATAATCAACAAGAAAATGGAAAAATTAACGACAAGACAAGCTCTAAACGAACAAAAGTCATTATGGATAATGGCCATTTATTTTATCCTAACTTTTTATTTTTTAGGTGTTTTTTCTTCAATGCACACAATGATTTATGCAGAGGTCGCTGCTGTTCATAAAAATTTCAACAATTTTATAATTACCTTAAATGCAGTTACCAGAATGCTCTATTCCTATATTCCTGTAATTATGGTTATAGCTGTATTTGGTTTATTTTGGTCTCGTCCTAAAACATTTCCCTTGTGGTCTATTATTGTTTCTGCACTACTTTGTTTAATTTCAGTATCAAGTACTTTTTATATAATCCTTCCGCTGCAATCAAAACTTTCACTTTATGGGTTCAATACGCAGGTATATCAAAATTTATTGAGTTCAAGTCTTTACTTTCAAATATTGCCTGCTCTGATGCAAGCAGTAATAGCTTTCTTTTTATTAAATAGCTTTTTAAGTGATTGTAAGTTTGTAGGACGTTGGTTTTTCATCATCATATTTACTTGTTCTTACTTTACACTAGGCTCATCGCAAGTGGAGGGATTTATAAATTATCCTATTTGGTTATCGGTTGATTTATCGGATTGGGTAGGCTTTAGAAATGTGATAAATAATTTAAGTGCACCATATTTATTTATTATAGCTGTTTTACCTTTATTCCTTTTCATTCCGATGTTATGGTATAGACCAAAGGGAATTCCAAAACACTATGTTGCTGTTTACGGTACTAGTTTAATTTGGATAATTGCTATAACAATTATTTATTTTTTACTGCACATTCAAATTCCACTAACTGACAATAAAGAAAACACTAAATCCTTAATTGAGGAATTGATGAAAAATGATTTTCTATTAAGAATGCTATATGCAATAGGCTATTTCATTATTCCGGTAGCTATGTTTTTTAAAATTGGGAACAGAAAAATATATGAACCAGATTTTCAGGGCGTTTAAAATGCCTGACGGCCAACAAAAGTATTTACAAGAGTAGGGCTATACATTGTAACATCAACTAAGTACAGGCTTCGGCAGCGGTTCGGGCTGGTCTTTCAATTTTCAGCTTTAGGTCATAACTTCAACAACATATCTTCAAAAATAACATTGCTGTTTTTTTACAAATTTTTTTTTGATACGACTGTAAAGGTGAGATAAAGCGTATAATTTATATTCATTTCCATTCCACATTATCAGTTAATTTTTTTATTAAAATATATCCAATAATAGCAAATATTCCCAAAATAATATGAGCGAAAAATAAAAGAATAAAGAAATGTTTTGGATAAATAACTGGTAGTTCAGGATGAATATTAAGTGTAAAATACCAACCAATTATACCAACTATTCCACTTATTGCTCCAAGAAACATTCCCGACACAATGTTTGGTTTTAATTTATTATAATCCCATAACCTCACATAAATAAAAGCAAAAATAAATCCAATAAAATAATGTAAACTCCATGCTAAGTATGGTGCATATTGTTTAGCAGTTGGTAAAATATTTTTAATAAGAATTGTCTGAATTTCAGGTTCCCGAAAATTCTCGTTCATTAATTCAGAAACTAAATAACTAAAAATAGTCATAGCTGAAGTGCCAATAATGCCTGCGGAAAAAACTTTTTTAAATTCTATGGAGTTCATTTATATTAAATAATTGAATCGATTTTCATTGTTTGACGAAAATCGTTCCAAGTAAAAATTATTGGAAGAGCCTTTATAGTTATGGAAAAAGCATTTATGATATATAACTGAGGATACACTCCAAAAAACAAGCATATGGACGAGTCAATGATCACCCAAACGCCAAATGCAACTATAATAGCATTTCTTGACCATCGTTGCTTCTCTTTGAAAGGGTAACGGGCAATAAATGCCAATAAAATATAACAGCATGATATAGTTCCGCCCAAAGGACCATAAATAAAAGCACGAAAGGAATCTGCCCCGGAAGGAAATTGAGCACTATGCCAAAAAATTTCAGCAAGCATTTTATTATAAGGAATGAATAATAAATTATTTCCATAAAACGCAAATATAATTCCATAAAATGCAAAAAGTAAACTTGTGTAGAAAAGCCACTTTTGCCAAAATAAAAAATGATTGCTTTTAGAATGGGTTTCCATGTTTTTGTTTTATTATGCCCTTTGCCAAAGACACAAATAAGTTAAATAATTAAATCAGATTTTTGATATCAGTCCCCGGTTTTAATTTGGCTATTATCAGGGTTCTCCTTTTCGTTTGATCTATACCTCAACAGCATGATTTTGAATAACCGGATTGAGTTTTTTTAAATGGCTTGTATATACGGATGAAAGGCTAATCATTTCAATATTCAATCCCGGCCCGAAAGCGCAGGAAAATATTTTTTTGCTTTCCGTTTGTTCTGCATTCTTTATCTTATTGAAAATGCTATTTAAAATAAAAAGAATTGTAGCTGATGACATATTACCATATTGCTTCATTATGCTCATTGAATCGGCGACATTACTTTCGTTTAAGTTTAGACCTTCCTGAACACCTTCTACTATTTTAACACCACCTGGATGAATAGCCCAGTAGTCAGTTTGGGAAATTTCGTTTCCCAGAAAATTGGTTACAGCATCGTGAATATTTTCTTTAATGGCACCAACTACCTTAGAACTTAAAAACATCCTAAAAGCAGAAGAGGTAATATCCCACGTCATAAGCCCGGCTGTATTTGGAATGAAAGCGCTTCCAACATCATCAATTTGCAAAACAACTTTATTTTTGACATGTTCGTTTTTGTTCCCGCAAACGATTACAGTCGCTGCTCCATCTGCAAATAATAAATTGGCGACAATATCTTCATTCACATCAGAAGGATAAAAGTGCAGTGAACAAAGTTCAACACTCACTATTAGAATACAGGCATTGGGATTTGACTGAGCAATATAATGCGCTTGTTTAAGCGCTTTCAAAGAAGCATAACAACCTAAAAAATTTACTGCTGACTTTTCCGTGTGCTCAAGTCCATACTGTTCTGCAATCATAAACTCCAAACCGGGAGCCATTAAACCTGTGCAACTAACAGTAATAAGATGAGTAAAATCACGAAGTTGAATAGTGGTTTGAAGCAACAGTTTATCTATCGCTTTAGAAGCAAGAGGGAGTACCTTTTTTTTATAAACTTCCATCCTTTTTTCAGCGGACGGCTTAAAATTCCCATTGATATATAATTCGTATTCGTTCCCTTTGTAGTCAGGAATACAACTATAACGGGTATTTATTTTCGTTTTATTAGCTAATAAATTCAGTTTTTTAGTAAGGTGATTTGCTTCATCCGGATTATAAGTTTGCAAATAAAATCTTGTTAGATCTTTTTTTCCAATTTGGAATTCGGGAACGGCAGTTGATATGTTGAGTAAGTATGACATATAAATTTATTTAAAAATGGAAAGACTTCACCCCCATTGCTTCATCATCTTGGCCTTGGTAACTATTGTAGCCAATACTGAAAGGAAAAACCAAAAGATGCCAAGTAGCTAAAACCAGGAATAGCTGATAATTGATAGGATATTGGATATAGAAAAAAGAAAAAAGGAATCAGGCAATAAGAATATTGAAAAAGGAAATCTTAAAAGTTTGATTGTATTTTTTATTTCGATCATGTATTTAAGGAGTACAGAGAATTAAATTTCTAATTCCAGTATTTTCATTAAGCAAAAGTGAGCAATTAATAACCTGCAAGTGTTACAGGATTTTAATAATAAGTTACATCATCCATACTTAAAGGCTAATAACTAAGGTTTCGTTTTGCCAAACGGGCAAGAAATGATCCGCCGCGGCGGAGAACGATACCGGCATATTTTAGGGTGATTGCTTATTTGGAGCTATCGTGCGCAATTTTGAGGATGCATATCAGGCGGGGAGCGTGTTTTGTCCGCGTAGGGTCTCCATTAAAGGACCCTGCGCTGCTAATTAAAGTAAACACATTCCGAAGGCAGGTGTTCCTTTCCTGCAAACCCATATGAACAAAGAGCTGTTGGTGAAGAACAAACAGCGGCTTGGTAATCTATTTATGTTAGAGAGATCTTCATAGCATAGCCCTATGTGTGCAAGTAGGTGACCCTGCTATGTTCTAAGCATGTATTCCTTTTCTTAAGCATTGTGTGTTGGCAAATGAACCTGATCTAACCTTTTGCGCTTATCATTTACATTTTGCAGGTTCTCTTAGCAAAGCTGCCAAGCACTGAGAATGAGAAACAGCGAAGATAAAATTCAAGTTTATTGATAAACGCATCTATCAATCATACTGCATTGTCGGGTGATATCTGTTCGTTTAAAGAAGAAAAGTAAGTTTGAAAACGGTTGGTGCCTTGAATGTACTGCATAAAAAGATGAACTAAAGTTCTTGTTCAATTGTGAATTTACAAAGCCATGTATATATTTATTGTATGCGGTGGTTTTTCCCAGACTGTCTTTAGCAGCTATGTTGTTTGAATGCTATGGGGGGTGACATATCACAGATGAACGATAGTGCAAAACAACAAAAGCCAACGCTTCGATAAGGCACATCCGCAATATTGGTTCTGCTTCAGTTTATTAATGCGAAGTCGCAATAAACAAGGCTCTGAAAGGATTGCAATAGAGCCTTAACACCTACGCTTCTTGCAAGCTGCACTATTTCAATTGAGCAACAGAATAAAACATTAACAAAACAGCATTTAGACTATAGTTTCTTTACTTGTAATTAAAGTTATCATTTCTTGTAAAGACTTATTCTTATTCATCAAACTTGGATTACTAACCAAATGCTGAACACCCCAATTCCTTAATACATTCACAATCGGTAAAAGGGATAAGCCATACGATGAAATTTTATATTCAACCCTTGGCGGCACTTCGGCAAAAACTTTACGTTCAATTATTCCTCCTTTCTCAAGTTCTTTCAAATTATCGTTAAACATTTTTAAAGAACATTCTGGAATTAATTTCTTTAAAGCAGTAAATCGTTGTGGTCCATCTTTCAAATACCAAAGAATAACTAACTTCCACTTTCCATTAATAACTGACATCGTTGCAGTAATGGGACAGGTAATTTCAATTCTTTTCATACTTTTTAAAATTTGAAAATTAGTAAACACGCAAAAGTATAGTAAACGTTACAATAGTTTCGTTTTCGTTACCTATTTTCAATTTCAATAACTATCCTTTACTTCACACCTTAATTAAATAAAGCTGTATGAAAAAATGTCTACTCTCAATCATCGTGTTTTCAATTACAATTACCAATTTAACTGCACAAAATAGCCTATCAGTTTTATATAGCAGCACTGGTATGGAATATGGCAAAGCAAGTGCAATTGATGCCGACACCAATTATATTAATGGTTCACTTTTTCAAAACACTATTTATGTAAACCCCAACGGAACAACTAATTTGACTGCACCGGGTGCAACTACTCAAATTGCTCTAACAAAATTCGATAAACACGGCAACCTACTTTGGGGAAAACACTTTGGTGGAATTGCTACAAGTGAAGCACCACACGGCATTGGAACAGATGCGCAAAAAAATATCTATGTCACTGGCTACTTTGGTAGCACAACAACAACAGGTGCATTAAATGCCAACTTCAATCCTGCTGGTGGCGGCACAATCTCAACGCAAGGAAATGAGGATATTTTTGTGGCCAAGTATGATAAAGATGGAAACTACCAATGGGCTTTTGGCTTGGGTAATATTGGTCAAGAAACGCAAGAAAGAGCTTGGGATATTGCTACAGATGCAGCTGGAAATAGTTATGTAGTTGGAGGCTTTCACGGTACAATGAATTTTAATCCACTTGGTACAGCATTAAATTTATCATTGCCCGATGCTTCGGCAGGTCTTTTTGTAGCTAAATACAATTCAAGTGGTATTTGTCAATGGGCAGAAATTTTGGATGTTAAAGGAACAAGTGTATTCAATGAAACTTACGCTACTTGCGATTTAGACAATTTTGGTAATTTATATGTAGCAGGAAATTTTAGAGGTACAGGTGTAAACTTTAATCCTTTAGCAACTACAACAACACTATCCAGTGCTGGACAAAACGATATTTTTATTGCAAGGTACAATACAGTTGATGGAACGCTACATTGGGCAAAACAAATTGGTGGAGCTGCACAAGATTTAGTTTCACCAGGTGCATTGCGTTGCGATAGTAATGGTAATCCTTATTTTACAGGCAGGTTATCAGGAATAGGTTCTGTTGATTTTGACCCTTCTGCTGCTGTAAAATCAATAACAAATTCAGCTTTGTATATTACAACTTATGACAGTTCTGGAAATTTGCGTTATGCTGTAGGTATGGGTAGTGATACAGGTGATGGTGGACACAGAATAGAGTTTGATAATAATGATAATGTTTATATAGCAGGTTGGATGAATGGTACAGCAACCTTTGGAACAATTTCAAGAACTGCATTTTCTACAACAGCCGATTGTTTTTTGGCAAAATATTCCAACGATTTAAGCAATTGTTTTTGGGCATTTAATTTTGGTGGCACTGGTTCTTCTGCTAATAATATTGTTGCTGGGCTTTCAGTTGACCAAGAAAATAATCCTATAATAACTGGACAACTTTATGGAACAAATGCTGACATTGACCCATCGGCAAACACTAAAAACTTCTCAAGTATTGGCAATAACGACTGCTTTGTAATTAAATATAATTCAAACGGCTTGCTATGGACAGAAACTACATTGCCACTACGTTTTCTTAGTTTTTCTGGTGCAATAAAAGACAATTACACTAACCTAATTTGGCAAACACAAAACGAAATAAACACAAGCCATTTTGAAATTGAAAAAAGTTTAGATGGCGTTTCTTTTGGAAAAATTGGCGAAGTGAAATCGTTCTCAAATTCAACTACTATAAACTCATATTCATTCATAGATAAAGTTGTTACGGCTAAATCATTATTATATTATCGTTTAAAACAAATAGATATTGATGGAAAATTTACGTACTCAAAAATTTTGGCGTTAAAAGTTGCTAATGAAAACAATCAGATTATTCATATTTATCCAAATCCGTCAAAAAACATTTTAAGAATTGTTTCCGGTAACAGCAACATCAAAACTTTTAGAATTGAAAATCAATTGGGGGTAGTCATCGCAACATCGAAAATCAATTCGCAAATAGATATTAGCCATTTACCTATAGGATTCTATTGCATTAATTTCTACAATGAATTTAACTTTTTAACGGAAACAAAAATGTTTGTAAAGGAATAATTTTTTGACATTTTCAGCCTTTGAGGTGTTCTTCACCTGCAAACTTAGATAAACAAAAGGCTGTTGGTGATGAACACAAAAGCGGCAGGGTAATCTATTCGACTTAGTTTGGTTATAATATCAAAGGCATATGTGTGCAAGTAGGAGACCCTGCTATGTTTTAAGCATGTTTTCCTTTTCATAAGCACTGAGCGTTGGCAAATAAACTTGCCCTACCCTTTTGCGCTTAACTTTTATATATTCAAGGTTCTCTTGGCAAAGCTGCCAATCACTGAGAAGGAGAAACTTTGAAGACAAAAGTTCGACAACGGCTGGTGCCTTGTACATACTGCACAAAAAGATGAACTAAAGTTCTTGTTCAATTGTGACTTTACAAAGCCATGGGTATATTTGTTGTACGCGATATTTTTTTCACAGATTGTCGTTATACGCAATAAGATAAAACCGCCTAAATGAAATTGACAATAAAAAAATTCGAATGCTTTATACTTTATATTGCCATAGACAGAAAGAATTGAGCGGCCTGTCCGATTGTATTTACAAGCGAAACAGCACTTCTATTTCTGCACCTTCGCCTTTTTTGGAGTGAATGCTGCAACTACCACCATGCGCTGCCGCACGCTTTTGCATATTGCTAAGACCATTACCGTTTTTAATTAGGCCCATATCAAAACCATTCCCATCATCGCTGATAGTCATTTTTAAATTGCTTTTATCAAGCAGAATAGCGGCACGGATAACATGACAATTAGAATACTTAACAGCGTTGTTAATGGCTTCTTTAAAAATAAGATAAATGTCCCTGCGCAATTCCATCGGAATTTTTACGCTGCTAAGCAGGTCGTTTTTAGTCATTTCAAAATTGATCCCTTTTGGTGTACAAAGTTCGTTGGCAAAGTTGAGCATACGGTCTTCTATATTGGCAAAATCATCATTGCCGGGTTTTATCATCCACACAATATCACTCATGTTTTCGATGGTTTCTTTGCTGTTGCTGCTGATCTTATCTAGCAGCTGTATTGAGGTGCAGGTTTGATTGGGTTGTTGCTTTACAATATCGCTATACATGCGTATGCTGCTGAGTGTGCTACCCACATCATCGTGCAAGTCGGCAGCAATTATATTTCTTAATTCTACTTCTATTAATTGTTGTTTGAGTTGGTATCTTTTATACAGTCCATATCCAATCAATACAGAGATTACAAATAAAACAATGAAGAACCAGGTATATAAATTTCTTTTGGCTAATTGCTCTCCATGGAATTTATCAGAAACTGTTTTCTTTTTGAGGTATTCATATTCAATATTACTTTTTATACCTTCCTTTTTTAAATCATCATTTGAAATGCTATCCTGCATTTTTTTGTGCAACTTATAAAAGGTTAACGATTCCGAAAAGTTGCCCATTTTTTCATATAGGCCAGAAAGCAATACCGCAGAACCTGAAATGTTTAAAGGGTTGCCTAACGCAAGGTTGATAATATGCGAAAGTTTAGCATGATACAAGGCGCTGTCTGTATTGTTCAAAGTTTTGTACAACTCTGCATAATTGTGGTGTATAGATGTTTGCAAAGTATTATTATGCAGACCTTCATTCATTAGCATGGCTTCGTGCAATACAGATCTTGCATTGCCATAGTTGCCGGTTTTAATATAGTTGTAACCAAGGCTGCTCAATGTACTAATGATACCAAATTTGTAATTGATTTCCCGCCTTAGCAGCAAACTTTCCTGGTACCAGCGTATAGCTTCCTCATAATTGCCCTTTTCTGCCGATAAAGCTCCAATATTGTTTTTAGCCAGGCTCATTGCTTTTTTGTCGCCGCTTTTTTCTGCAATAGCCAGGCTCTTTTTGTAATATTCCAAAGCCTTACTACGATCCATTAAATATTTGTGGTACAACTGGCCAATGTTGTTAAAGGAAAGGGCTGTTTCCTGGTCATTCCTTCTCTTTTCGCTCAGGGCAAGTGCTTTAAAATTGAGTTCAAGCGACTGGTCGATCAAACCCGTTTCTTTATAAATAAAAGCCACATTGCCATAAGCATTGCGCAGTTGTTCGTCATCATGCAATTCTTTTTCCCTTATTTCAAGGCTCCTTCTTAAATGATCGATCGATTTAATCACATCGCTTTTGTGGTAAAAACATACCCCCAAATCATTCAATATCCTGGCTTCTTGTAGCCTGTCTTTTGCAATGAGCGCCTGCTCCATGGCTTTGTTCAGGTAATAAACTGCAGTATCATAGGATTCTGAATTGGCGAAGTACATGGACCTGTAATAAAGTGCATTTGACCAGTATCGGTGCAGTTCAATCTTATGCTGATTATTTACTTTAGGGAGTAATAAATTAATAAGGGTTATAGCTGTATCGCTGTATAAAATAGCGCTGGTATCCTGGGAGGAATAGGAGATTTCTGCATAGATTCCAATACGGGCAGTGTCGTTTGTGGTGCGTTGCAAAAGTGTTTTTAAAGAATCAACGACATTATTTTGTGCTTGCACAGCATTGATGCCGGATATAGAAAAAAGAAAGAGTAAAGCAATGATATGTTTCATACTATTTTTTCCTGCAGTGCTTTTAATACCGCTTCTGTATTACTGTTTACATGCAGCTTGGCATAAATATTTTTCATGTGGGTGCGCACGGTTTCATAAGAGCTGCCCACAGCATCGGCAATCATCTTATAGCTTTTGCCTTTGATAAGTTGTTGCAAAATTTCTTTTTCTTTTGGCGTAAGCTGGTAGTCGGTGTTTCCTCTTGGAGTTACATTTTGCTGAAAAAGATCCAACACCCTCCTGGCTACAGAACCCGTCATTGGGCTACCACCGTTAAACACATCCCGGATGGCTTCCATGTAGCCTTCCGGCGAAGTCGTTTTTAAAATATAACCCGATGCCCCCGCGCATACCGCATTAAAAATATTATTATCATCATGAAAAACAGTTTGCATAAGAATCTGTATTGCTGGAAATTGTTTCTTGATAATCTTTACCGCCTCAATACCATTCATGCCGGGCATTTCAATATCCATCAGCACAACATCCGGCATCGACTTTTTTAATTGATAAATAAGATCATTGCAATCTGCAAAAGCATCTGCACAACAAAAACCTTCTGTGCCGCTAATGAGATAATAGAGGCTCTCTCGCAGGTGTTTGTTATCTTCAAAAATGGTAACCCTTATCGGCTTCATAAAAAAATTTACACAAAGATGGTACTATAATAAATGATTGCTAATACCGCAAATGCGGGAGTAAGAACAACTTCATTTAACTGCCCTAACAATATAGTGAAATAAAAGCAGCTTTCAAATTTACACTCATTCATTTCAGATTTTTTGCAAACATTTTTTATTGCAACAGGGCGTAAAAAATCAATTCACCTTATTTGGGTATTGTTCAGCCCCCTTCTGTTTTCCAATTTTGAGCAACATTTAAAATGCACATCATGAAAAGAATACTTTCTTGTTGGCAGATCAACAATTGTATCTTTATGGGGAATACAGGATAGTTTTGTGCTACAGAAATGCTTATATTTAATTCATAAATGTATCCCCCTTATTCGGTATTGTTTATCCTTCCATATTGTTTCAATTTTGAGATGTCATTAAAACTGCATCAAAATGAAAAAATTATTCACACTTTTCAGCTTTAGTTTTTTATTTATTACTGTATACGCACAAAACGTGGGCATTGGTACCAATAGCCCCGACAGCTCCGCACAGTTAGATATAACCAGCATCAGCAAAGGTTTGCTTATTCCACGAATGGCTACACGGCAACGTACCGCCATTACAACTCCAGCCAATGGGTTGATTGTTTTTGATACCGATTTCAACGAATTTTTTTATGCCAGTGGAAGCCAGTGGCTACGGTTGCTTAATGGCAATTACGATTACTGGGACAAATCTGCCACACGCAACTCGGTGTACAATTCATTGGACAGCATCGGCATCGGCACCACAAACCCTGCTGAAAAATTTCATTTGGTGAATGGCAACATTTACCTGCAGGATAACCGCACCAACAAAAACCCACACTTGATTTTCGATGTACCTGCTGTGGACTATAACGAAGGCGGCCTGCAATGGAAACGAAGCGGCGACACAATGGCGGCCATCAACTATATAGAAGACCCCAACATAGCCAACTATGTAAGAATAGGCTCTGGCGGGGCAGGCAAGGGAAATGACCTTACCGTGAATACAAGTGGAGAAGTAGGTATCGGTACCGCAAACCCTTTAGGGCAGTTGCACCTGGCACCTTATACTGGCGATAATCTGGTGATAAGAGATGGGGACGGTATTATTCAGTTTACAAAGCCCCCTACTACAATTGGTGGAGTTGATGAGAAAAAGGGCTTTATGCAACTAACTGATACCGACGACCTGCGATTGGGCACCAACTCGGCCAATAATTTCGGAAAGGTAATCATGCGCACCAATGGTATCGACCATGTAACGCTGGATCCAGCCGGCGAAGTTGGTATTGGAACACCAAGTCCATTGGCTAAACTGCATATAGTGGGTGGTGGAGATGCCGGCACCGGCTTTGGAAACAACGGTTTCATCATGTTGGGAGAAACCACTAGCAACGCCAGCAACATGGTGATAGACAATAACGAAATAGTGGCCAGAAGCGGGGTTGTGGCTGGCACACTTTTCTTACAAAACAATGGCGGAGACCTTAGCATAGGTGCCAGAACCACCATTAATGCAAATGGTGAGGCGTTGAAAATAAATGGAGTAAACCCCTTCATCCAATTGTATCAGAACGGGGTGGCAAAATCTTTTATCCAACAATCCAGCAACGATCTTAGGGTGGGCGTAAATGGTGGCAACCTTACCTTGGATGGCGTAAATGTGGGTGTGGGTACAAACGCCCCTGTTTCTAAGTTTCACGTGGCCGGCCGTGGTTTGTTCAGAGGCGCCGGTGAAGTATTGGCAATTGATGGCACATCGAACCCCAATATTGGGTTTTATAACAATGGCACCTTCAAGTCATTCATTTCGCAGTCTGCATCAGAGCTATATATTGGTGTAAATAATGCCAACCTTCGCTTTGATGCTCCCCAAATTATAGTCGGTGGCGGCGTGGCTGCCAATGGTTATAAGCTTTCTATAAGGGGCAAAATAATTTGCGAAGAAATGAAAGTGCAGCTAACAGGTAGCTGGCCCGACTACGTTTTTGATGCAAACTATAAACGCCGTACACTAACAGAACTCGGCGATTTTATAAAGACCAACAGGCATTTGCCAAACATACCACCTGCAGCCGAAATAGAAAAGGGAGGTTTTGATGTGGGTGATATGCAAAAACGCATGATGGAAAAAATAGAAGAGCTAACGCTGTATATTCTTGACCAACAAAAGCAAATTGATGAATTGAAAGCCGGGCAAAAAAAATAAACCGTTATTAAGCATTGCACCATAGAAAACCAATAACAATGCCGTGCAGTTTCAAAATGGTTCCAACGGGCTCTTTCATGCAGGCAACAGTATCGCTTTTACGCCGGGTTTTCGGCTAATGCCGGTAGCTATTTTCATGCACGGATTGGTAACTGTGCTCCTACTCTTTTTCCGGGTGGGTGCAATTAATCAATAACATAAAAACATTTTATGAAGTGGTCTAAAAAAGTAATCCTGATGTTGTTTTGTGTTGCCTCGCTGCTGATCACCCAAGGGCAGGTTTCAAAGCAACCATACAATTTTGCCAAGTGCAATACAAGTGTTAGCGATACGGGCTATTACATGCGAAATGCGGAACAGTTTCTAGCAAAAAGGCTTTTGCAAAAAGGCCTAGAAATGAGTTCCAATAATGTTAGTGCTCCCTATTACGTACGGGTATTCATCCGGATTGTACGCCAGGACAATGGCACATTGCCGGGTTGTACAATGGAAGAGGCGAGGCTGAATTTTGATGAAATGAAAGTACAATACGCTGCTCATAATATCTGCTTTCAATTGGCCGGGATGGATTTTGTAAACGACAGTTATCTAAATAATTTTAATACAAAAAGTAACCTGGAGACTGTTTATCCCAATTACATCAAAAACAACAATCTGGATGTGAACGGAGCCATCACCATTTTTGTACATTACAATTTTTTGAACGATACTAGCAGCAGCGGTATCGCTTATGGAATACCCAATCATTTTTTAAGCGTGGCCAGGTGGGCCGCTACTTCTACCAAGGTACATTCTATTTTTGGGCATGAGATGGGGCACTGCCTTGGTTTATACCACACATTCGAAAATAATTTGGGCAATGAAAATGTTACCAGAAACAGTTCCAGCTCCTGTTACGACTGTGATGTGGATGGCGATCTATGTTGCGATACACCTGCAGATTATGAAGACTCGCAGGACAATACAAGCAGCACTACCTGCAACTACAGCGGTACCAAAAAGGACATTTGTGCCAGTTTAACCTTTGCCCCTTCTACTATAAATATTATGAGCTATCAACCATGGGAGTGCATTTCCACTACCTCATCGGCAGTAACAGGCAACCAACGAACCAGAATGCATGCCAGCATTCTAAATCCCACGGGACCAATTTTTACAAGAGTGGCTGAAGATAACCTTGCACTTCCATCGGTTAGTGCAAGCTCCAACGCTGTAAGGGTGTACAGTGCAAAAAACAATGTAACAACTGGCTCCGGTGCTACTGTTTCGCATACAGGCAGTTCGCAGGCATACTATTCGGCAGGTAATAGTATCACATTTTCTCCGGGCGTTACATTCACTCCGGCAGCTATTGGGCAAATCCAGGCTTCCATTTCGGGCTGCAATTAGAATTCGGTTTAGGTATCGCTAAGGTAATCCTTGCCGCATCACGGCTTTGTTATTAAACTTAAAGCAATATGAAAACTTTTATACTGATATCCTTGTGCTTTTGCACCGCCGTTTGCCTTTCACAAAAAACCACATTTCTTTCCCAGCCTTCTGTTGGCCAGGTGGCCTGCCAATCACCCGCGGAAAGGGCTGCGGAAAATGCGGAGATAAAGATGCTGAAGCAGGCTTATTATGCCAGGCATAAAAACAGAGATACCGCAGGAACAATTATTTTAGAGCGTGTACTTTTTGGCTGGCCTATGCGGGCAAGCAACGAGTACGATTTTCAATACAATTATTTTAACCTGCAAAATTATGTGGACCAGAAACAGAGCACTACTGCTGATGTGGACTACCATTGCTTTAGCCGCACGTACGACGACCATGATGCCTCCGATATAAACCTATGGCCCTTTTGGTGGCGTATGATGGATAATAATTATGTGATGGCAGTAGCAGCAGCACCTGGCGTAATATTGGGCAACCCCACCGATGGCAATTTTGACCGCAATTGCACCAAAGTCGGCAGCCCCAACAGAGTCACTATTCTACACGACGATGGTAGCACATCCCGGTATCTGCACCTCAAACGAAATACTGTAACCAATAAGGTAGATGGCGACCGGGTAGAGCAGGGCGAATTTTTGGGCTTCATCGGCAGCTCCGGCCGCAGCAGCAATCCGCACCTGCATTTTGCTGTGTACGATGCTTCTGATAATTTAATAGAACCGTTTTATGATGCTGCGTTTTCCGCCTGCCACGAAACAACAAACAACGAAACATGGTGGCAAAACCAACGAGCTTACTGGGAGCCGCAAATAAACCGCCTAATGACGCATAGCAACACACCTTTTGCCAATAACTTTTGCCCCGACGAGGAAATAGTGAATCCTAAAAACCAATTTAGCGCAGGTGATAACATATTTGCCGGCATTGCTTTTATGGACGGGCAAAACGGCGATGTGGCCAACTGCCTGCTTACACAGCCCAACGGCACCAATTACGCATCGTGGAATGTAAACCTGAACACCACCAACTCAAGAATTTACAGTACCACCGGCTACCAGCTACCCAGTGGCAACACCGGCACCTGGACTTTTAAAGTTACCTATCGCAGCAGGGTGTATGCCCATTTTTTTACCGTGGGCTGTAAAAGTTCCGAAACGGTATCGGGCAATATTAGTGGCAACGATGGCTACATAGCCGGTGGCACAGTCACCAGCACGGCAATACATACCGGCAGTTCCAATACCAAAGTTTTGTACCAGTCGGCTACTGCTATCGAATTCAAGCCAGGTTTTGAAGCTATTGGGGGTATCCACCTTAAAGCAAGGATAAAGTCATGTAATTATACAGAATAAAAGGTTCCGCCATTGCAGATGTTCCTCACCTGCAAACCTAGATAAACAAATGGCTGTTGGTGATGAACACAACAGCGGCAGGATAATCTATTTATCTTAGAGGAGACTTCATATCGTAGCCTTTTGTGTGCAAGCTTGTGACCCTGCTTTGTTCTAAGCTTGTTTTCCATTTCACAAGTTCTGTGCGTTGGCAAATGAACCTGCCCTAACATTTTGCGTTTATCTTTTACATTTTGCAGGTTGCCTTAGCACTGCTACCAAGCCCTGAGAAGGAGAAACTGCTAGGATAAACTATTTTTTCGCTAGTCTGCTTCGGTAATCAGCACGACTTGATAAATTTGGCAACAGAAATAACAATGAACTACTATTTTATAAATTTAGCAGCGGTTCAGGGCTAGATGTTACAAAATATCCCACCTGCAGCAAAGCTAAACCGTAAACGGTCTGGCTAAAATAAAATAAACCTTATTATCAAATAAAAACAACTTTATAATGGGAAGAGAAACTTTTTCAAAAAAATATATAACAGACAATCTCATTATATATTCTGTATTCATCATAATTACAATCATAGGAAGTATTTATGGTAATACAATTAGAAATCAATTTACTTTTTTGCGAGTATGGGATTATCAAAATATATTATTTTTACTTTTAGGCATTCCGTTTTTGTTCCTGCAAACTAAAGCAGGTCTTCCCAATTTTTTGGAAGCAAATATTTCAAACAAACAAAGATTTCTCTCTCCAGCTTTAATTGGGGCAATATTTGGAATACTTGACATTTTTTTAATCAAAGTAATTCTTCACCCTGAACCTTACAGTGAACTACCTCCATTCCTCCAGCCATTTCCTTATTCTCTTTTTTTGTATTTCTCGGGTGCTTTAGAAATAGAAATATTTTACAGACTTATCCCTTTAACTTTAATTCTCCTATTAGGTAAATGGTATGCATCGGGTAAATACTTCAATGCCTTCTTTTGGACTGGCGTTGTTTTAACTTCAGTAAGAGAACCCTTAGAGCAACTTCCTAATGAGGGAATACTTTTGATTATTTATTCTTTATTGACAGGCTTTTTAATGAATTTTCTGCAAGCAGTCTATTATAAAAAATCAGGTTTTTTAGCATCATTAACAATAAGACTTGGACACTATATATTTTGGCATATTTTGTTAGGTATTTATGTTCAATATTTTGAATTACCATAAAGCCCGAACCGCCAACTTGAGGTTTGGAGTTCGACCTAGCGGGGTATTCATAGCCTAGCCTCTATTTGTGCAATTATGAGACCCCGCTATGTTTTAAGAATATTTTCCATTTCTTAAGCTTTGTGAGTTGGTAAATGAAGCTGCCTTTCTCTTTTGCGATTACCTTTTACATATCACAGATTCCCATAGCACTGCTGCCAAGCCCTGAGAGGGAGAAACCGCTAAAACAAAAGATTGAAAATCAGTTGCTAGGCGAAAAGCATTTCAAATCCCCCACCATTGGCAATACTTGTTCTCGTTTTAGTAACACCTAATTTACTTAACACTAGTTTTTTAAAATACACGTGTATCAATCCTATTGCATTGTCGGATGCTATCTGTTCGTCCAAAGAAGAAAAGTAAGTTTGAAATCGGCTTGTGCCTTGTATGTATAGTATATATGGGCGAAGCAAATTTCTTGTTCAGTTGTGACTTCAAAAAGGCATGTGTATATTTGTTTGATGATGGTGGTTTTTTCACAGCCTGCCGTTGTACTTCACCCTAAAAGACCTCACATAACTAAAGATAAAAGGTATGCTAAAAGTTGAAAAATATTTTGAAACCATTGGTTTTGCAGGCGACGACCTGGAAAAAATATTAGATGCTTTTGAATTACAGTCATTCAAAAAAAATGATTTTGTTGTAGAAGAGGGAAAGACAAGCAGGTATATGGGGTTTGTAGAATCTGGTATGTTTCAATACTATGTTATTCAAGACGGGGAAGAAAGAACCAACTATGTATCTATCGAAAATACTTTCTTTGCTTCGGTGTTAAGTTTTATCAGCGAAGCACCTTCATTGGAAAATGTAAAAGCACTGGTAGATGGCAGCATCAGTATGATTAGCAAAACAAACCTGAAAATACTGTTGAATGAAATTCCTGCTTTTAAGGACTTTTATATTGGCTTACTGGAAGAAACTCTTTGTGGAATTGATAACAGTCGATACGACCTGATTGTATTAACAGCAGAACAGCGGTACGAAAAAATGCTAAAATACGAACCACATCTTTTACAGCAAATACCGCTGCAACATTTAGCCTCAATGCTCGCTGTTACCCCACGCCACCTGAGCAGGATACGAAGTAAAATACGCTGATTTTTTTCTTTTAGACATTTGTCCAGTATAAAAAAATCCACTGTTCTGAGATTTGCATTATTAAATAACAATTAAAAATGTAAATCAAAATGAAACAAATTATCACAGCAGTTCTTGTACTGGCATCAGCTTCCGCCTTCTCACAAAGCAAATTTTCGAAAAACGAATTCAGTATTAATGGCTTTCGCAATCCTTCCATTGGATTGGAATATCGCCACCAGCATGTATCCGTTCATGCAGGGTATTATACTACTGCGTTTAAATCAGGAGAGTATACAAATTTTGTAAAAACAGGGCTTACTTATTGGTTTCTTCCGGTTGATAAAAAAGAAATCCCTTCTTCATTCTATGCAGGCGCTTCTTATATGCGAGGGTTAACCCGTGAGTATAAAAATAAAAACGCAGTAGGCATGGAAGCTGGTTTTCGCTGGATGATCTGGAAGGGTTTGAATGTAAGGTTAGGTGCGATTGCAGTTGCAGCTAAGGGTCAAGATGTGAAAATTAATCCAACGCCGGGTATCAGTTATTCATTCAAATTTTAATTTAATTAAAATGAAAACAATATTGGGAACGGGGCAATTGGGCATTGCCATTTTGCAATTGCTGATTGATAAAAACCCCGAGGAAAAGATTTTATTGGTAAA
>JANPHE010000206.1:0-12800 GCA_031424295.1 Segetibacter sp.
TCCAATCATACCCCTTGAATCCTGACTAGTCACCCCTGCCCAATTTCTTACCCTGGCTTCGTACAGTGCCGAAAGCCGTTGGTGCATTTTCAAAGAATAAAGAATAGAAGTTGGGGTGCCTGTACTACCACTGCTGGCATAAAAATTTCCACCAGATTCTTGTTCCTTCGCAAGCAAAGTTGATGTCCCAAATTCCCTAAGGGCTGCTTTCTCCAATACTGGTAGTTTTGCTATGTCTTCTAATCCAAAAGTATCAAATGATGATTCTGTAAAACCTGCTTTTGAAAAAACCTGTTGGTAATAAGGGACATTTAAAAATGCATGTTTTAATATTTTTCGAAGCTGTTTCGTTTGGTATTCTTTCCATTGGTAAGGTGAGAAAGCTTCTCTTTCTTTAAACCCTTTGTATTCATTTTTATAAATGCCTCCAAACCTTCTTCGATGCCACAAATAGCCAAATGCAGAAATGGATAAATTCTGAAGTGAAACAGGTAATTTATTGTAAAGTTTATATATGACTGCTGGAGGCATTATAATAATTTATGCATTACTAGGGCATCATCTTTTTCAAGCTTAACAGACCAACCATACTTCTCATAAGCATGAATTGCCCTGCTATTATCTTTTCGTACAGAAAGTTGGCCTTCATTTTTTTGCAATGCTTTTACATTTTCATCAAAAGCATACATCAGCATTTTTATTACTTCTGTTCCTCTTGCATCGGGATGCACACCTATAACCACAAGGCCGACGGCAGGATCAAATGGCTTGTTGTTTTGGCTCGTTGACTTAGGATTTATTGGAATTATTTTACCTGTTATTTTTCGCTTTATATTCAGCCAGATTAATGGATAATGAGGCCTTAGCTCTGAGTGAAATAATAATAGTGGATTTTTTACAATCCCTAATACCGCTTCATTAAAACCTTGCTGAATCATACCACTGCTGCTACCATCACCAACTTTTACCGGCAAAAATCCACCGCAATAGCCAACTACTTTTTGTTGAGAACGAATATGAAACAAGAACCGTTTAGGATGATCAAGAAACCAGCTCAACGATTTAATTACATATTTTTTTCCCAGTTTCGTAGAGAATGAATTGGGAAAACATGCTTGATGGCAATCTGCAATATCAGGCAATAACCGGCTGTCTGAAATCTCTAATTGAAACATCTTTATTTTTAAGGTATGCCAAACCTGGCGTTCCTATTGCAAGCATTAATATTAATGGTTGAATAGAAATTTTAAGCCCATTATGAATAATAATCAAAGTAAAAAGTGCAAGAAAGTACATTGCATATTGCTTTTGCGGCTGAGGTCTGCGGTTGATATTTAAAAATAGCATGAGAAAAAATGTCCAATAAAAAAAAATTCCAATAATTCCGTGTTCTGCTGCCGCCCTAACAAATTCGTTATGTGCTCCTGAATTTTGGCTAAACAAGTGTTCTTTCATAATCGCAATATTATAATTTCCAGTTCCTACGCCAAAAATGGGGTTCTTCCAAAATAACTGAAAACCAATATCTACCAATACATCTCTGTTACTTGTTCCTTCCTGTTCGTAGCGTTCTACAATTTTCCCGCCGGTTTTATCAACTACTACAGTATACAAAATATAAAAAACAGGTATTAAGCCTACGAGTTTAAAATAATTACCCATTTTGTTCTTATTGTAATAGATATACAATAAAACTACTGCCAAAAGAAAGTAAACACCGCCTCTTGAGAAAGTTAGGACCATCATTATAAGAACAGTACTAAATATTATAAGATTTACAGTTTTATTTTCTTTTTCCTCAACATTCATAATTGACAAAAAGAATATAATACAGACAAATCCAAGGTATCCACTCAATTGGACAGGAGCAAGTCCATTGCTAGCTTCAGAATTAGAGAACAAACCATAATCAATAGAACCTGTCACGTGTGCAACAAATACAATACCTGAAAGTAATACTCCGGCAATTTTTATATTGCTTAAAAATTTATTGATTAGAACCGGCTTGAAGTCATTGTATGAAGCCCACATAACTGGCAATAACAAGGATAAAGAATTTACAAGAACAGCTCTGGTATTTGCAGGATCATAAGGATGCAGGTTATTGACTAATTCAAGAAAACTAAACGCCAATAATAGAAGAAACCCTTTAAAATGATTTCCTTTCATTCTCGACCCTTTCAAAAACAAAATTCCAAACCCAAAGATGTAGAGATATTGAATAGTAAGGTATGGCACCCATCTTGCAAAGGCCCGCATATAAACCTCGAGGTACATTACATAGGGCAACCACTTAAATATATTCTCAACATCACCTCTTAAAAATAGAATAGCACAAATACCAACGACCAATAGATACAAAACTGCCAATGCATTAACCGGAATAATTTTGAATCCAATTAGAACGCCAAGTCCAAAAGCTATCAAATAGCTTAAGAGCAGATTTTTGGGTTGAAATAAAACCTTTTTATTAGCAATAATATTTTGTAATCTGCTCATGATATTCCTCAGCCCATGCTTTTAATGTATGCTTTTTTGCATACCTTCTGCCAGACTCTATCATTGTTGGAAACGTTTCAACTTTATCTACTAACCTAATAAGCGTATTTGCAAGGTCAATTGGATCAGATTCGTTAAACAAAAATCCACGTTCCCCGTTTCCAGTTATTAAAAACGCCATGGAGATTTTATTTAGTATAGGTATAAGTCCATGAAAAAAACCTTCAACCGGAACTTTACCATATCCTTCTTCTTTTGGAGCCTGAACAATAAAATCGTGCTCACGGTATAAAACCCTTAACTCTTCAGCTGTTTTTTTTCCAGAAAGCTTAACCTCTTGCGCAAGATTAAGTCCATTTATCAAATCTTGCAATGTGTCTTTTAAATATCCACTACCTACAATTGTAAGCACAAATGGAATTTCCTTTTCTTTTAGTACAGCACAAGCTTTAATGATAGCTGCATGGTTCTTATTGGGTACCAGACTTCCAACTGAAATAAACCTGTAAATAGGGATGCCAACTGTTTGAATGCTATTAATCCTTGACTGAACCTGGTCAGATTCTTCTTCCCATTCCTCTAAACTGTAAGATGGACTGTAACCTTCGAGGATTCGGTTATTATCAGGCTTACTTTCTGAATAAACCCAAACCGGTCCTTTAAACAAATGAATGAGCAGCCACTTTTGAAACCAATAAGTAATTGATTCGCTTTTAAAATCGGCCCAGGTTCCCGTATAAGTAGCAAAAGTTTTCTTCCCTTTCATCCAGAAGTAAAATAAACCAGGAATATTCAGGTTATTTGGGAAGCGTTGGTAAACAATGTCGCTTGACCTATCTATTGCTTTAAAAGCCTTAAACCATGTAGGAATTGTTGATAGTAGTCTTAATTTGGCTTTAATGGATGGGCCACCTACTATAGGAAGCGGATAGAAACTGATCTTCTCATTTGTATAGGCTGAAAGCACTTTTGAAGATGAGTATTCACCAAATGGACATGCAATAAGTGTTTCCGGGAAATAAGTACATAATGCTTGCAATTGCCTTAAAAGAATATGATTCTCTGTAGCAATGCTGCCATCTGGCATTTTATAATGGACGCAATCAGATATGATTCCCAATCTCATATTCTGGCTTTAGCCTATATTTTGCTTTGAATTTAACCGACAATTAATACTCGATTTTTTTTGGTTTTTACTGATAGAAAAATACAATAGAAAAAATGGCTATCTTATTTATGAAGCGTTGCTACTTTAATGAATAAAGTCATTTTTTATTTAGCCATTAATTACGACTTTGTATTGTTGTACAATGTTCTTCCAATGGTGATCCTGAGCCCACTTCTTAGCATTATTGGCGAAAGGAGTATAATTATCTAATATTTTTTTTACAGCGGCTGCCACTTCTTCGGCATTATGTTGATTAACCAAAAGACCGGTTGTCCCATCTACAATGGCATCAGCAATTCCACTATCCTTACTACCAATTGCCGGTATTCCAAACGCATTAGCTTCTAATACCGCTATGCCAAATCCTTCAAAATCGCCTTGTTCGGTATGGTTACTGAGCATTAGTTTTATACTTGCGCCACTTAGTTTATGGAGTAGTTCCTTTCTATCAACGGCTCCATATAGTTTAATTGCATTGTCAACTTTCAGATTTTTGGCTAATTGAAATAGTTCGATTTCAATAACAGGCTTACCAATAATATGATATTTGACTTCCGGAAACAGTTGTTGTATAATAGGTAGTGCTTTAACTACATTCTTTTGCCCCTTCCTTTCAGTTACACTACCCACAGTAACCAATGCAGGGTATCCAGATAATTTTTCTTTAGCATCATACTGAAATTCATCAAGATTGATCCCATTATGAATTACATGCATTTGAATTCTATCAGATAATGTTGTTGGAAGAAATTTTTTCGTGTACTCAGAAACTGCAACAATCTTGTTAAACGTACTTAAAGAAAAAGAGGTAATTTTTTTAGCATACCGGTTTTTCAAGTCCAATTCTGAACCATGAACAATTGCAATGAGATTTTTTTTGCGATTAAAAACACGAAACAAAATACCCAACCACAGCGAAAATTTTCCAGAACAAATAATGGTGTCTTGTTTTGAAGACAACCTTAATGCAGACAAAATTCTTTGCAGATAAGTAATGAAGACAAAATTATTACGCACTATAAAATGGATACGAAAGCTAACGCTGTCAATTGTATCACTTAATGCCTTTTTATTTGCATTATTGACATCTGCCAACACCTGAATATCATATCCTTCGTTTGATAAAGCTAAGGCTAGATTATATGCATGGTTACCAATGCCACCTGTATTTGGGGGAAATTCAGATGATACAATTAATATTTTGTGTGCTGGTTGGTGCACTATTCAGCTAACAATTTTATACCATTATCTTTAGCCAACATTTTATTTGCAATGCTTCTTGCTTTCCAAAATTGTATGATCAATAAGGGAGATTTAACAACTGACAAAAAGATACTCCATATCAGCATTTTATTGCTTCCTTTATTTTTAAAGTGAACATTCGAAATCATCATTGCCAAGATCATCATACTTCTATACAACGTTTTGGGATAGTATTTTTTGTATAGGAAAACCACACTAGGAATAGGCTTTGGCGCAAACCATTTCTTAGGCCTAAATGCGTCCCAACTACCCATTTCACGCAATCCTCCATCTGCCACCTTTAAATGGACTCTAGATGCATGAGGATTAGAAATTGAACGATAACCATTAATGAATGCTCTAATGCCAAACTCGCCATCGCCCATTCGCTGCTTGTTATATTGCTCATCAAAAAGGCCAATGGATTTGAAAACAGATCTTTTAACCAACGCATTGCCACTATCAAACTGATCAGCCCATCTAAAATAACTATAACTCTGCGGTACCTTTCTTCCAATTACACTAAGCGAGACACCCGCTGAAATATCTGACTGAAAGTAGTCCAGACATTTTACATGTTGCGAAATCCAATCAGCATCTACTCGTGAATCATCATCAAAAAATAATAGGTACTCGGCTTTTGTAGCTTTAACTGCATTGTTCCTTGCCGTCCACAACAACCTTTCTTTTTGATGAATTACAGTAGTCCGGCAATCAAACTTATTATAAAATTCCTGATCAAATGGATTAGATTGATCTACAACAATTACTTCAAAATTTTTATAATCCTGCTTCTCCAGGTCTTTCATCACATCCACTAAGTACTTGTACCTATTAAGTGTTGGAATGATGACTGCAACGAGCGGTTGTTGAGACAAAAGTGATGATTGAAAATTATCATAGTCTCCGCGGTTAATAGGATCTGAAAATGGGTTGCACCTTTTGACCTTTGAAGCTTTCAAAAAACCAATTATTTCATTAAATGGATTGTGCAATGAAATTAACCTTCGCAATAAAGCAAATGCTGCCCAATGTCTTCCCCAATATTTACTTACAAAAATATACTCATCTTTTACAGAAGGCTTTGGCAAGGCACGTATCTTATCTTCTGTAATCGCATCTGCCCAAATCAAATTGCCTCTATTCCAGGCTCTGTATCCAATATCTGCATAGCGACCTGCAAGTGTTTCAAATGCCAAATCTTCCTGTTCGCCCCCTTCTTTTAATGGAAGCAATTCTGGATGAAATAAACACGAAGCATAAGCTTTGGCATTAACTGGTTTAATGTTGAATTGCCAACCCGGTTGGGTATATTTTATAAATGAAAAAATCAATTGGATTGCTTCAACTTTTCATATTCATTTTCAAATACGTTTACTTGCCTTTCTAAGGAAAATGCCGATTCTACTTTTCTTCGTGCCTTTAATCCCATTTGTATGCACAACGATGCATTCTCTGAAATTTTTTGCAATTGATTGGCCATCATATTGTGATCATATTTGTCTACCAATAAACCATCTATTTCATTTTCTATTACTTCTTCCATCCCACCACTTTTTGTTGCAACTACCGGTAATTCCATTGCCATTGCTTCCAGGCACACATTGGCAATGCCTTCGTAAACACTAGGCAAAAAAAACACATGACAATCATTATAAAGTTCTATTACTTCATTCCTTGACTTCCTTCCTAATAATTCTACATCTTCCTGCAATTGCAAATCATATATGTAATATTGGATCTCTTCCAGCTGTGGACCATCGCCGACAATTTTCCAACATATAGGTACTCCCCTATTTTTTAATTCTCTGACAGCTAATAGACCAGGCAAATAACCTTTCTGAAAAGTAAAACGACCTACTGATAAAATGATCATCATGTTTTCTATCGAAGGATAAACCTTTGAACGCTTAAAAATATTGACGTCAATAGAAGGACGGTTAACAAATATTTTCTGAGGTTGATTGCAGAAAGGGATAATTGTGTTGGCCATATCCTGCGATACACAATGGATGGCACTAGCCAATTCGAAAACTGCAGTTAACTTTTTCTTTCTTCCTGCATCAGAAATTGTCTTTACTTTTTCAGCAGTTCCTCTGCAACTAACTACTACTTTGCTTTTGATATGCTGAATGGCATTTTGATAAGTTACTGCCAACCCCGAAAACTCAAAGTGAATAATATCATACGGATATTTGTTTAATAGTTCGAGTTGTAGCTTTGAAACAAATTTTGATTTAAATATTCCTGGATTGGCCGTAAACGATTGGGCCGCCAAAATAGGATGCCGGCAAATGGTTAAAAACAATGACTTGATTGTAGATGGCTCAACAAATGAGCATACCTCAATGCCGGATTTACGAACCAGTTCAATATGTGATTTATTGATAGCTCCTCCTTGTTGATTTTTTATTACCGTAATCCGATGTCCTCTATTACTAAGTTCAACAGCCTTTGAGGTTACAAACGTTTCAGTTAAAGCCGGAAACTGACCAGTAACAATACATATGTGCAGTTTTTTCTTATCCATGTCTATGTTCAGTATGCCAGTTGACAAGCGAATATAATGACCAAAGTAACCAACCCCAGTCTTGCTGTTCTGACATATGCTGATTGTAAATATTTTGCAGCTCTTTTTGATCAAAAAAAACTTTAAGTTCTGATGGCATATTCATCATCTTATCCTGCAAATCATTTTTCAATTCTTTTCTTAGCCAATTTCCTATTGGTATAACAAACCCTTTTTTCGGCTGAAGCACCAAATCTTTGTTCGCTTTTTTTATTAGGGCTTCTTTTAAATTGTACTTTCCATGACCATTTTTTACACAATCCAAAAAAGATAAACTATTGCTATAGTCAATCATTTCATTTGATAAAATAGGAACCCTCACTTCAAGGCTATGATACATGCTGGCACGGTCAACTTTTATTAGTATGCGTTGTAAGTGAATGTCCACTTCAAGTTTCCTTAATACATTCATTACATTGTTGTCGTTAATCTTTGTAGCATTTTTTTCCTTGTAAACTTCATTGAGAAAAAATGCTTCTTCTATTTTTTTATTATACAAATCGGGTAGCCAAAACTCTGCTCCATTTATGAACAGCGACCTATAATAGTAAGCAGGAAAATCATTCACCTGAAAATGCCTTTTTCTTACAACTCTTTTTCCACTACTCATTTTCTCTTTGCCAAAATTGACCAAACGCATAAGTTTGTTCAACTTAAAAATGGCACCTTCTTTTAGCATTCTAAGATTGCGTGGATAACCCCAAAATAATTCATCTCCCCCATCGCCACTCAGTGCTACTGTTACATTCTGCCTTGCATACTTTGATAAAACCAAAGTAGGAATAGAAGAATAATCTGCAAATGGTTCTGAAAAGGCTTTGGTATTGTCATTAATGGTAGCCAACAAATCGCTTTCGGTAATGTGCTTACAATGGTGAATGGTTTGAAAAATCGACGCATACTTAGCCGCTGCTTCACTTTCGTCCATTTTTGCATCATCCACACCAATATTGAATGATTGCAGATGGGTATGCTTATTTGCGTAATAAGAAACCAAAGGACTATCCACACCGCCGGACATAAACGTTCCTACAGGCACGTCACTTATTAGTTGAGATTTTACACTCCGTTCCAATATTTCTTCCAAAGAATCGCCGGATCGCTTGCGTTGGCTTATTGAATAATGATAATAACGATGCTGAGTAAATCCGGTTTTATTGACAACCAAATAGTAGCCATGTGGCAACATAAAAGTGGATCCAACTACACCTGTGCCTTCGGGTACATAACCTAATGATAAGTATGCACCAACAGCACCTTCGTTTAAAGGATTTGATTTTATGTATTCGTGTTTAATGATGTGGTCGTACTGAGAACTATAAACAATTCCTTTTGACGAATGACCGATGTATAGAGGTTTTATCCCGCATCGATCTCTTGTAAGCAACAACCTGTTCTTTTGTTGATCATAAAAGGCAAATGCAAAAATTCCATCAAAATGCTGAAGGACATATTCTTCACCCCAACGAATAAGTGCATACAATAAAACTTCAGTATCCGTATTTGAACGAAAGCGAATGCCCTCCCTTTCAAGCCGGGCTTTAAACTCTTCTGTATTATAAATTTCACCATTGAATGAAATGGCATATTGCCCGCAAGCTGAAAGCATCGGTTGGTTGCCATTTGCAGATAAATCGCGTATTGAAAGGCGAACAAACCCAGCTATATAATTTTCATTATTGTTCCATGATCCATTTGAATCAGGCCCACGGTGGTGCATAGATCTGAGCGACCAATCTATAAAAGGCTGCTGAGGCTGAATATTGTCTTTGTAACTAAAAACACCTACTATGCCGCACACTTGCTAATCTGATTTTTTGATGGAGAACAAAATGCCTGAAGTCTTGTGACGCTTCCCAAAATAATAGGCAAGCCTTTCCCGATAACCCCAAATTGGAAAATGCGATTTCCTTATTTTATATTGATCAACGTCTTTCACTGAAATGATGGTAGAGTCGATGATATACTCCGCCACGTCTTTAAAAAGGTCCACTATTTCTTGTGGAGTTGGTCTGAATCCATTGTCAATCGGATCTAAATGGATTTTATAAATGTAAGGAACGGTAATAAGAATATGACCTCCAGATCGTGTAATATCAATAAGGTTTTTTGCCACCAGCTTAATATCTTCTACATGCTCCAGCAAATTGGTACAAATAGTCAGTGCAAAACGATCTTTAAGTGGCACTGAGAAATCTTTGCTCGTAACATCAGCTACGATGTCAACTCCATCATCTGCCTTCATGTCTACATTGAGTACATTCCAACCGCCACCTGCCAAAGTTGTGATTATGTTGGTGTGAATGTGTGGCTGTATTGTTTGGCGAAAATGAGCCGTTGAAGATCCAATATTTGCTACATCTTTATACCCATTTACAGGTCTTAGCTTTTGCAAAGCATTCTTGATCCAAATTGATTCTTCTCTAAACATGTTTTTCTTAAAATAAATTGACAGTTAGGATTTAGTATTAAACGTGTTGCTCAACTTTTTATTTTCACTTATTCGCAATGTGAAGGAGCTTTTCATAAATATTTTCAATTTGCTGAATTTGCTTTATGGGTTCAAATTCATTTAAAATTGATGGGTCTTTAAACTCATCAATATATGTTGCTTTGTCCTTCAGAATACTGCAAATAGCTAACGCCATGGCATCTGAATCGCCAGGAGAAACTTTCAATCCACCTTCGTTTTTAACAATCAACTCTGCTGCCCCACCAGAATCTGTAACTACTGCAGGAACCCCGCAAAACAATGCTTCAACTATTACCAACCCCTGGGGTTCCGGAGAAACTGAAGAATGAACCAAACAATCGGTTATCGAAAGAATGGAAGGAATGTCATTTTGGTTTCCGGTAAAAATAACAACCTCCTGAAGACCTAAGTCAGCCGTTTGTTTAAGTAACTGCTCATAGTAATCTCCGCTACCAACTCCTTTACCATAAGGCCCAACTATTAATGCCTTTAAATTCGGGAATTGATTTATGACTTTTGAAACTGCTTCTATAAATACATGCTGACCTTTCCAAGGTAAAATTCTTCCGATGCAAGTAATGACAATATCCTCTTGTGATATTCCAAACTTATTAAGAGCTTCAATCTCTTTCGGTATCTTTTTAAATTTGGAGGTATCTATGATATCTCTAATCACTATTTGATTTTTGGATGCTATTCCTAAATAGTATTTGAAATGATCTTTGACAGCGTGAGAAATATAAATATGCGAATCTATTTTTTTTGACAACCATTTATCAATAAAGCAATCAAAACTACCTTTACTATATGGTTGAAGTGAACGGTAGTGGCAAACCTGAGGCAACCTAATGTTGTTGGCAAGTATTCCTTGCCTTATGTAAGGAAAGTCGCAGTTGTGGTGTATGAGTTCAACTTTGTTTTCATTAATAATTGCTCTGAGTTTTCTTGCCATTTTAAAATCATCAATGAAAAATCTTTTAAGGCGTTGTGCAAGTTTTGGATTTCCAATTTTTTTAACAGAAGAGGAAATGGTGCTGCTTACTTTTTTATCTTTTTTTACTAAATAAATTACTTTCACATTAAGTGCAGACAACATCTCAGTGTATTCATTCTGCTCATAACAAAAGATAATTGGCTCAAACCTGGTTTTGTCCAACACCCGGACCATCTCATACAAAGCTATGAGCGATCCTCCACCTGCAGGCTTTTGAATGTACAATATTTTTTTACGTGCATTCATCAAAGGTTTATGGATGAACAATTGCTTTTAGTACATCAACAATCCTGTCAGTATTCTTCCCGTCTCTGTAAGTAATAATTTCATCTAAAATCTGGTTGCATTGTCCAGTAAAATTTTCCGGATGTTCCAATGCTTCATTAATATAACTGAATAACTCTTTCTGAGAGCATGCTAACCTTAGTCCCCTGGTCTTAATGATGGGTTGAAAATGCTGTTGGTTATACATATTCCTCAGCAAGTGAGATGTTGCTTTATTGACATCATCATATGCAGGACCTATTTGTGGTTTGTGATAAGCACATCCATCTACTGTCATGGTAGAACATAAATTGATGTGCACATCAGTAAATGCCAAAGTTGAGCACAGATTATAAATATTATCAAAAGTAACATTAGCAGAAGTCAGCTTTTCTTTTCCGGACCAGGAACTATCGTAAAATAACTGGGGATGCTCTCCAAGATATTCTTTCCATCTATTGATATCATCCACCGGATGACACCTGAATAAAATGATTGGGTTGCCTTTAATTTCACCTCGGTCAATTGCTGCTAGAATATGTTTTATGTATTGAGGTTCATTTGGGAACAACCTTTTAGGCCCCCCGGCATAAAGAATAATCTTACTGTCATTGTTAGGAAGACCAGCTATTTTTTTCCATTCTGCTATTGGCAATAAATTCTTCTTATTGAAGTAGAAATCAAACTGAGCTGCACCTACTATTGTTGTGTTGTCGTTATTAGCAGCCTGCGGATAAATCGACAATGCTTCATTGAAGTTGTATTTGTTCCAAACCATATAATGGTCATATGGCACTGGAATCCAACCCCGCTTTGTAAGGTTATCAAATGAAAGAATAGAGGCTATCATTGTTTTGCCAAGATCTTTGCATGCCCGCAGTAAAATGTCTTCCTGGGTTTGAAATGGAGTTGGCGTAAAAACAGCATCAATGTTTACCGACTTTACCCACTCTACCATTTCATTATAATTAGTAGATGGCTTCAACATATCTCGTTCTGTTTGAAAAAGACTTTTCTTAAAGCCCGGAATATAAAATTTGAAGTGATTATACTTTTCTCGCAGTATTTTATTAATCCTTATCTTCTTTGGAACATACTGATCCAAATACTTCCGCTGAATTTTTTTTGACTTGCTGTTTAGAACAAACTCATTAAACCAGTAATCTATTTTGGTTCTAACGTTAGAATAAACGCCATCCTTTCTGCTTTCAGGAATTACATAAACCTCAAAGCCTTCAGCTTTCATTTCGCTCAAAAGCTCAGGTTCATCCCATGTAATAGCAATAACTGGCGTAGCAAATTCTCTTATTTTATGCAACAATCCGGTACGATACAAATACCTTATTGAAAAACTAAAGCTTATTGTAATTAATATTCTTTTCTTATTTCCTACCATTAATTCACTTCCCATTTATGATCTACTAATAATCCATTTTTCATGGCATCAATTATCTTTCCTGTTCCATAAAAATCACCTTTTTCCACATCTAAAACTGCTACACCTTCCAGCATATCAGTTATCTCTGTATCAAATTTCAAGTTGCAGTCGAGGGTATATCTACCGGGTAACAAAGGTAATTTTGGAACCTTA
>JANPHE010000207.1:0-6341 GCA_031424295.1 Segetibacter sp.
AGTAAGCTGATTAGGGCTTATGTATTGGGGAGTAGCTGCACGCTTTTTTGAGCCTCTAGCTGCTTTTGCTTGCATCTGGTAAAATTTAATGACCTAAAAGCTAAAGATAGTAAGGGTTTGGGGTTGTTGAGCAAGCCCTAATTAGGGAATTCCTAATAGCGTTTTTATACTTCTAACTATTATTGTTAATTCTATTTACACTTCTAACATGTTTGTTAACAAGATAAAATTAAATTAGAAGAACTTCATTAAATATCATTTCTCATCTTTTTAAAATGATATGAATAGTTATTGTCTCTTTTTGTTATTGAGCAATAAATATCTGGAGGTTTCATATAGAGCGTCCGTCATGGTTTCGTATGCATGATTAATGGAATCAGTTAAGTCAATCTGATCGTTGTTATACAAATTTCCAATTGTTTTTTGATTGCTGTTCATGTTCTTGTTATAAAACAAATTGCCTCTGATAAATCCACTATTTCTTGGATCAATATCTATGATATAAGCGCCTTCTTTTTGCTGTGTAGCAGGCTGTAATAAATCACGTCCGATTGAAGTATTTAAATAATTAATTTTTGCAAGGCCCGCTATTGTTGGTAGTACATCAATTTGAGATACCGCAAATGAAAACCTAGCAGGTCGTATCAAAGCCGGAGCGTAAAATAACAACGGTATATGTTCTGCAGTTAGTCTCATATTGGTAAATGCATCAGGTAACAGATCATGCGCATTACCATAAATACCATGGTCGCCGATAAACACAAAGATGGTGTTCTTGAAATAAGCTTCTTTGGCTGCTGAGGTTATAAATTTTTGAAAAGTAAAATCAGTATATCTAAATGCATTAAATTCTTCGTTGTTTTCGAATCCATATTTTACCAACGTATCTGCTGGTAATTTTGCCACTTTAAATTCATTCTTATCTTCATCTGGAATAGTATATGGTCTATGATTGTCTGCTGTTTGAACGATTGCAAAAAATGGTTTTCGTTCTTTGGAAAGAATTTTATTTGATTCAAGAAATAAATTTTTATCGCTGATGCCCCAAACATCTATTTTGGCTGCTTTATAATCACCCTCTTCATACAAATGAAGGTTTTGAATATTGTTGGTTAGTAATCCTCTAATATTAGCCCAACTGGTGCTTCCACCTAAAAAATAATATTTTTCATAGCCTTCAAAATCGTTGATAATGGTATGTTGATCTACCGCGGCTGGGTTTCTACTAGCTGTACTATTTAGTTGAACTTCTGGTGTTCCTGTTATGATGGCCCATACACCTTTGGCAGTACCATAAGTAGGTGAAAAACAACGATCAAAGTAAATCCCTTTATTAACCATTTCGTTGAAGAATGGTGTAGTGTTCAAAGGATTATTGATCATGCTGCTTTTATAAGCACTAAAGGATTCGCAAATGACCAATACTACATTCGGTGGGCTGTAACCATCGGGAACAGTGGGTGAAACCAGCCTATCAAAGTTAAGTTGATCTTTGTTTGGGTTTGTGACGCTTAAATAATCTGCTACCAAATCATAGTGCGCTCTTACTTTTGAAAGGTCGAACGTAGATCGCCGAAAACTGAGAGAACTAAAAAAAGATTGGAATGGATTTAAAGCCACTTGAGATTTATAATCGTTACCTAGAGCAAATGCATCACTCCACCTAAGTGGATATTGCCCAACTCTTCCAAATATACTGATGGCTAGCAAGAGAAAAAAAGTAATCCCCCACCCGATTCTAGCAGGTTTAGAAGGTTGAATATATTTTTTCGCGATAGAATTATGTGCTTTCCTTATTACCCACATCAAAAAAACAACCCCAACTATCAAACTTAGAAATAACAAAATTACCGGATAAGTTTGCCAAACCATTGACATAGAAATTGCTGCGTCTTCTGCATAATTTAAAATACTACCAGAAAGCCGTTGAGACAAATACGAATAAAAAGAAAAATCAATGATGTAAAAGAAGCAAAGAATAAATGAGAAAATTCCTAAAATGATAAAAGAAGTTTTTTTACCTGATTTTTTGTGAAATGGGTGAAGGATTCTAAAACATCCTAGTATAAATAAAATGAGTACTACAATGGATACAATTCTCAAATCAAACCTTAAACCTAGTAAGAAGGAAGCACCTAAATCACTGAATAATACCGTATGATGAAAAGAAAAAACAAATGCCAACCTTAATAACAGCATCACCACCAAATAAAACAAACCAACAATAACGAGCCATTGAATATACCTTGGTACATTAAATTTCTGCATCTTGCAAAAGTAATAATTATTAATGCTGTTAAATAGCGCTTAACATTTTTCAATGATTTTTCTTCAAACAGGTACGATTTCTTGGATAGATAAATTGTGGAATACAATTAATAAAATTGATCAGGATTTGTTTTTATTGATCAATAATTCCTGTAGCCATCCATTTTTAGACAAAGCTTGCCTGGCATGGAGAGATCAATCAACATGGATTCCCTTATATCTATTCTTTCTTATTTTTTCTATTTGGAAATTAAAGAAGAAGTCATGGGTTTGGATATTGCTTTTAATAGCTACAGTAGCAATTACAGATCAGGTAAGTAGTACATTTTTAAAGAATTGGATTGGCAGAATTAGACCATGCAGCGACCCCTATTTTTCTCAATATGTAAAACTTGTATTAAGCAGATGCCCAACTAGCGGAAGTTTTACCTCGTCTCATGCTGCCAATCATTTTGGTGTTGCCATTTTTGTTGCCAGAACTTTTAAACCCTTTTTAGAAAAGTGGCGTTACCTATTCTATTTTTGGGCTACTGTAGTTTGTTTCAGCCAGGTTTATGTTGGTGTACACTACCCCTTAGATATTCTAGGAGGAACTATAGTAGGATTGTCTATAGGTTATATAACATCGCAACTTTACCTAAAAAAGGTTGGATACCCTAAAGCAACATGAACAAAACAAATTTTATTACTAAATCAAAATTCGCCTAATTTGTAGTTTTCATTTGAGCTTTTTGCATCGGATTTACTCCCGCACTTTGTCCTCTTGGTGCTGCGGCTTGTGCTTGTTTAAATAGTTCAAATTTCGTTGGCATTTCTTTCAATGGCCACATTCCATTTGCTTCATTGATGTCAGCAGTTTCCTTATTAGGGTCCAATTTAATAGCTACAACCTGCTTATCTTTAATAAACACTTTTGTAATCTGTTGCTCATTTTGTTTCCAGATACCTACAGGAATTCGATCTACTTCTTTTGTGCCATCAATATATGTCCATTCGATAATAATTGGCATCAACATTCCCCCAACATTTGAAACAGATAATTGATAAATATTCTTATTGAGCCAGAAGGAATTATTTTCTTTATCAAAAGTCTCAGCACTTGCCTTTTGCTTTTCAGTTTCGGCAGAAGCAATGATGTTTGCCTTGTTGTAATAATAAAAATCGCGTAGGGTAGTATCTTCATTTACTGCCTGACCAAACGTTTTGTCTAACTTATCCTTTGTAATATGAATAGGTTCAAAAGCCTGCATGTTTTTTTCTGTAGTTGACAACTCCATTTTATACCACTTTACACTGTCAATAGCAAGATCAACCGGATCTGTTCCAAAATACCAACCACGCCAAAACCAATCAAGATCTACTGCGCTTGCATCTTCCATAGTTCTGAATAAGTCTGAAGGAGTAGGATGTTTAAATGCCCAACGTTTAGCATATTCTTTAAATGCAAAGTCGAACAACTCTCTTCCCATAATGGTTTCACGAAGAATATTTAACCCTGTAGATGCTTTAGCGTAAGCATTTGATCCAACATTTACAACGGCATCGCTCTTAGTCATGATAGGTTCCAGTCTGTCTTTTGGCAACCGCATATAATCAACAATCTTGTGTGCAGGACCCCGGCTTGAAGGGTAATTTATATCAAACTCCTGTTCTGCAAGAAATTGTACAAAAGTATTCAATCCTTCGTCCATCCACCAGTACTGTCGTTCATCGCTGTTGATGATCATCGGAAAAAAATTGTGGCCCACTTCGTGAATGATAACACTGAACATCCCATTCTTGGTTCCTTCTGAATAAGTTCCATCTTTTTCAGTCCTGCCATAATTCATTGCTATCATAGGATACTCCATACCATTTGCAGCTTCTATAGAAATAGCTACAGGATATGGATAAGGTATCGTGTACTTTGAATAAACCTTAAGTGTATGCGCTACCACTTTAGTAGAATACTTTCGATACAAGGCATAAGCTTCTTTGCAGTAGTAACTCATGCACATTATTTTCTTTCCTTCTATATTTATTGCCATTGCGTCCCATGCCAAACGCCTGGAACTATTAAAAGCAAAGTCTCTTACATTTTCTGCTTTATAAATCCAGGTTTTCTTTGCTGCGCTTTTGGTTTTGCTGGCTAGCAATGCGTCTTCCAAGGTTACTACTTCTATGGGCTGCGTTGCAGTTTGTGCTTGTTGCCATCTGCTATATTGGGGTGCAGTCAGCATACTCTTATAGTTTTGACATTCGCCGGTAGCGGCTACTAGGTGATCTGCAGGGGTCGTTATTTTTACATTGAAGTTTCCAAATGTCAAAGCGAACTCTGCACCTCCGGTAAACTGTAATGTCTGCCATCCATAAAAGTCGCTGTAAACAGCTAAACGAGGATAAAATTGTGTAATTGAATAAAGGTTATTACTGTCTACCGCAAATGCTTCGTAACCGCCTCTTCCTCCTCTTGTTTGTTTGTCGTTGATTTTATAATTCCAATCTATTTTAAAAGCAAATTTCTGCCCGGGATTTAATGTAGTTGGCAGGTCAATGCGCATCATCGTTTGGTTAATAGTATATTTTAATGACCTAAATCCCTCATCTACTACTCTGGTAATATTTACGCCGTAACCTTGCAGCTTTCTCCAGGGTTCAAGGTTGATCAATTGATTATTGGTCATCCTACTTTCCATTTGTGTCTTGTTTATATAATTGTTATCGCTCGTTGGCTTATGAAAATTCTCATCAACCTGTAGCCATAAATAATTTAAAGGAGTAGGTGAATTGTTATAATAAGTGATGGTTTCTGAACCCGTCAATACATTATTTGGCTCGTCTATTTCTACTGCCATATCATAATCTGCTCGCTGCTGCCAATACCTTGGACCGGGTGCACCAGAAGCTGTCCGGTATTCATTTGGCGTTGGTAACAGATAATTTAATTCTTCAAAACGGTTACCATGATTAGACCCCGGATTGTTTTGTTGGGCATTAACAGCATTTACAATCATGCTGATGAATAAAATAAAAGTGAGTTTTTTCATGCGATGAAGATAGATAGTTTATTTATTCAAAAAAACTCAAGAGATTTGAATAAGCTAAATGATAGTATGACACATTTCAATACTTGCTCATAATAGCTAAAAAGTTTATTAATAGAACCAATGAATAAATTCAAATAAATTTATCCCATTTGCAACAAATAAATTTAAGATGGTTCATATCAAAGCGGATGATTAAAAGTTGGAAATAAAAATAGACTTTTGCAAAACACAAATTATCTTGTTATGGCAATTACTAATCTTTTATTGATTTTCAGTTTATTATCGTTGCACCCCTATCATGTAAGTACCACTGACATTTATCACAACGAAAAAGAGAAGTCATTAGAAATTAGTTTGAAAATATTTGTCAATGATTTTGAAAAAACACTAAAAAAAAATTGCAACTGTGTAGTCGATATCACCAACCCAAAGAATAAAAAAGAGATAGAAAAACTGATTACAGCTTACGTAAATAAACAGCTACAGATAAATATTGATGGCCGATTAAAAGAAATGAGGTTTGTTGGTTACCAACATGAAGATGAGAATATTTGGAGCTATTTCGAAATAACAAATGTGTCTAAAATCAGCAAAATAAGCATTACCAATTCGATCTTATTTGATTTCGATGAAGACCAAATCAACATGATTCATGTCCGCATTGCAGGTAAGGATAAAACAGAAAAACTAGGTTACCCCAAAAAGAACTATGTGCTGGATTTTTAATTTTTGTGAAGTTAAAAGATTCAAAAAAAATCCGCAATAAGTTAATCTTGGTAATTTAATTGCATTGAAGACAATAATTAATAACCTTTAAAAATGATTAACCATGAAATCAGCTTTACTCTTACTATTTATTATAATAGCTTCAGTTTCTACAATGGCTCAGGAAAATGCAATGAAATCCGCTAATATCCATTTCGAAGAACCGTATTACTGCAACACTCCTATTTCCAGTTCTGATTTCAGCAGAGAGCTGACTAAACTAAAGCAACAGTCAACAAGCAGAAAGCGAAGCAAAGCATTCCAACTTGCTTCAACTTATTG
>JANPHE010000208.1:0-4420 GCA_031424295.1 Segetibacter sp.
CAATCAATCAGAAAAAAAAGCAACTCGACAAATTCTGCTGATGCCATTTACTATGGCGGCGATATTATAACCATGGAAGGCGATAGTGCCACTTATCCAGAAGCCGTTGCCATAAAAGATGGCAAAATTGTTTTTGTAGGAACAAGATCCGACGCCGAAAAATTTCATGGAGATAAAACCGAAATGAATGATATGCAAGGTAAAACACTAATGCCTGGATTTGTAGACAGTCACAGTCATTTGTCTCAAGGGATGAACATCATGGGACAAGCCAATTTGTCTTCGGCGCCAGTTGGGGTATGTAAAAACTTTGCCGATATGATTGCAGAACTTCAAAAATGTAAAAAAGACAATAATATAAAAGACAACGAATGGATTTTTGGTTGGGGTTATGATGAAAATCAAATGGCCGAAAAACGCCATCCTAACAAAATGGATTTGGATAAATGTTTTCCAAACAATCCAGTTTTTATAACCCATGTATCTGGGCATATGGGTGTAGCTAATTCATTGGCATTGGCGCAAGCCAAAATTGATAAAAACACACCAGACCCTTCGGGGGGATTGATTTTAAGATTGCCTGGAACAAAAGAACCAAGCGGTTTTCTGCAAGAATTTGCGATGTTTCATTTTGTCGAAGTCATCAACGAAGTTTTCGCCAGTCAACAATCTGAATTATTGGGAAAAGTACTGAACCTTTATGCGGCTAATGGGGTTACAACTGCACAGGAAGGTATTACTGATGCTTCCACAATTGCTCTGTTAAAACAAGCCGCCAAAGACAATAAGTTAAATATTGATGTGGTTTCATTACCAAGTTTTGTTGATTTTGAGAAAAACCTGAAAGACAATACTATGGATTGGGGAAAATACAATAACCATTTAAAATTTGAAGGAACCAAAGTTATTGCCGATGGTTCGCCACAAGGGAAAACAGCTTTTTTTACCAAACCGTATTTAACAGAAGTAGCCGGATGTACTCACGATTGCAGAGGGTTTCCAAATGTTGATCAAACAACATTAAATAAACTATTTGCAACAGCTTACCAAAGCAAAAATCAATTATTTGTTCATTGCGCAGGAGATGCCAGTATGGATATGGTTTTATTGGCACACGAAAACGCCTGTAAAATAACGGGCCAACCATTGGACGCAGACAGAAGAACTGTAATTATCCACTCTCATTTTGTTAGAAAAGACCAATTGGAAAAATACAAAAAGTATAAAATATCCCCTTCGTTTTTCACCAATCACGCTTACTTTTTTGGTGATGCACACGTCTTAAATTTAGGCGAAGAGAGAGCTTTCTTTTTAAGCCCGATTCACACAGCAGACAGTATGGGAATTATTTATTCTAATCATACCGATTATGTCATAACACCAATTAATCAATTATTTACGGTTTGGTCTGCTGTCAATCGTACTTCACGTTCCGGAAAAGTGATCGGGCCAAACGAAAGGGCTACTGCTTATCAAGGATTGAAAGCGATTACAATCAATGCTGCTTACCAATACTTTGAAGAGGAAAACAAGGGTTCTTTGAAAGTTGGGAAATTAGCAGATTTAGTTGTTTTGGAGCAAAATCCTTTGAAAGGAGATGTTACTAAAATAAAGGATATTATTGTAATGGAAACCATTAAAGAAGGAAAGTCTATTTATAAAAAATAAAAATCATGAAACTAAACAAACAACTGTTTATCTGCCTCTTTGCATTGGCCTTTGCAAGTTGCAATAATAATGCAACCACAAAAACCTCCACATCAAATGCCGATGCAGCCGATGCTATTTATTTCGGTGGTGACATCATTACCATGGAGGGCGATAGCGCAACTTATGCCGAAGCGGTTGCTGTAAAAGACGGTAAAATAGTTTTTGTAGGAGCCAAAGCCGATGCAGAAAAACTACATGGCGACAGCACCACCATGAATGATTTAAAAGGCAAAACATTAGTGCCAGGTTTCTTTGATGGTCATATCCACTTTGCAGCTTTAGGCGCACAGGCGGTGGCTGGTAATTTATTGCCGGGACCTGATGGTGATTGTAACACGATTGACGACCTGGTTCAAATAATGAAAGACTGGCATACCAAAAACGGAACAGATAAAACCAAAGGCTGGATTTTTGGGATAGGTTTTGACGATGCCGTGCTGAAAGAAGGCAGGTTTCCAACAAGAGAAGACCTGGATAAGGTTTCAAAAGACATACCTGTATGTGTCATGCATATTACAGGGCATTTTTGTTCAGTAAACAGCAAGGGGTTGGAGCTGAGTAAAATTACTGCAGCAACAAAAGACCCTGCCGGTGGGCTTATTCGCAGGATGCCGAACTCTAAAGAACCCAATGGTGTTTTGGAAGAAATGGCAGCACTTAAAGTTCTTTTTCCAATCGTAACTCCTGCACCTGATTTGGTAGATTTTTATTTTGATAAATCGCAGGAAATGGCGGCGAGCTTTGGTTATACAACTGTTCAGGAAGGCAAGGCAATGGAGAATCATGAACAATTGGCAAGTTATGCACTGAGTGGTAAACTCAAACTTGATGTAGTGTCTTACATTGATTATTCAATGCCTAAATATCTCCATAGCGATTGGAACAAAAGAGAATACAATCACCACTACCGTATAGGAGGTGTAAAACTTACAGCAGATGGCTCTCCGCAGGGTCGCACTGCCTGGAGAACCATTCCATACTTGTTACCACCCGATGGGCAGAAACCAGGGTATCTAGGTTATCCTGCAATAGCAGATGATAAAAAAGTAATGGCGATATTTGATACAGCTTTTGCCAATAACTGGCAAATAATTTTTCACGCCAACGGTGATGCCG
Organism: Segetibacter sp.; assembly: GCA_031424295.1. Lineage (GTDB taxonomy): Bacteria > Bacteroidota > Bacteroidia > Chitinophagales > Chitinophagaceae > Segetibacter. Next base: position 2,827 of record JANPHE010000208.1, read on the forward strand.
CTATTGATCAAATGATCCGTTGTATGAAACCGGCTGCTGCCAAATACGGTAATACCGATAGAAGAAGTGTATTAATTCATGGACAATATGTTCGCATGGATCAGCTTGACAGCCTGAAAAAATTAGATGTGTGCGCTTCACTATACCCCATGCATACTTTCTATTGGGGCGACTGGCATAAAAAAATTATTGGTGACTCACTTGGAAATAAAATCAGCCCTATGAGATCTGCGCTAAACAAAGGGCTACATGTAACCAGCCATACCGATGCACCGGTGGCTTTGCCCAATCTGATGATGATTATGTGGACAACTGTAAACCGTGTTTCCAGAAGTGGTGCCGTTATTGGAGCAGACGAACGACTCTCTCCTTATGAAGCGCTACAATGCATTACCATCTGGGGGGCGTATCAGCATTTTGAAGATAAAACCAAGGGCAGCCTGGTAGAAGGTAAATTGGGAGATATGGTGGTGCTTTCTGAAAATCCTTTAAAGATCGACCCGATGAAATTAAAAGATATTGTAGTGCTTGAAACAATTAAGGAAGGAAAAATAGTATTTAGAAAATCCATAAAATAGATATCATAGATAAGGCCAGCAGGGAACACTGGTATTGCTGCAAGCCTATGGCGACAATAATGTTTAATGAGACATCAAACTTTACAAAACAATAGAAATTTATTAATCAAAAACCTGAGATGAAAAAAACCACCAAACTTATTCTATTCTTTTTCCTTGTGGCACTGATAAGTTGCAATCAATCATCAAAACAAAGCAAGTCGACAAATTCTGCCGATGCTATCTACTTCGGAGGAGACATACTAACCATGGAAGGCGATAGTGCCAGCTATATTGAAGCCGTGGCAATAAAAAATGGTAAAATTATTTTTACCGGAAGCAAAACTGAAGTGGAAAAATATCATGGCGACAGCACTGCTATGATTGACTTGAAAGGCAAAACGTTGATGCCAGGTTTTATTGATCCACACCTACATCCGATTTTGGGTGCCATAGTATTAAACACACAATTTGCTACCCCTTTTGATTGGAATTTCCCATGGGGTAAAATGACAGCTGTTCGTGGGCATGAAGCTTTTATGGCGAAAGTAAAGGAGTATGCTGCTGCCATGAAAAACCCAACTGAGCAGCTGATTGTATGGGGTTACATGGAACCTTTTCATGGAAATATGTCACGCAAAGAGTTAGATGCCATTTCAATTACCCGCCCCATTATGGTTTGGCAATATTCTGCACACGAAATGTTTTTAAATACAGCGGCACTTAAATCATTAGGAGTTACCGAAGCGGAGACCAATGGCAATTCACAAATATTTTATGATAAGGGAAGATTTTTAGAAGCAGGCTTTTTTAATGTAATAGTTCCAAAATTAGTACCCTCAATTATGGGCGATAGCATTATGAAAGTGAACATGGGAAAGTTTAGTGCCGTAACGCATCTTGGCGGGGTTACCACTATTGGCGATATGGCTACTGGTACTACAGGAAGTATTGCAACCGATATGAAATTTATTGCAGCCGGATTGGAAAATGATGCAACTCCATTTCGAATACAGTTAACGCCAGATTGCAATACA
>JANPHE010000209.1:0-10417 GCA_031424295.1 Segetibacter sp.
ACATCAAACACAAGCCCTTCCGAAAACAAAAATCTGTAGTACACAAACCGCCACCCAAAATTTTTGAAACCCCTGATCTAAAGCACTCTTCAGCATAAAGGGCTGCAATGTGGGTTAAAAGATGCAGAAAACAAGTCTTAATCCTTGTTATAGTGGATGATCTTCTGTGGTAAAATATGAATTGGCAGATCAATTTACAACAGCAATTGTCTTAATCCTTGTTATAGTGGATGATCTTCTGTGGTCATTTATTGGGAGTTAGGCAGCAAAAACATTGAATGTCTTAATCCTTGTTATAGTGGATGATCTTCTGTGGTAGTTTAAACAACATCTATAAACAAAATAAAATGTCTTAATCCTTGTTATAGTGGATGATCTTCTATGGGTATTGGATGATTATGCTAATACTCAAGTGGCAAGATAGTCTAAATCCTTGTTATAGTTGATGAACTAAATTTAGTCATACTGCGAATATCGCTGATGCTACAATACTGTACACTCTAAACCCTTCCCTCAGGCATGCAATTATCGTTTACAAATAAAATATCTATTTGGTAACCATTAGCCAATAAAACCGCATCACTTGTTAAACGGCCGCCTTACTAACGCAAATGGATTCTACTTTATACGATGAAATTGATTGCTTACCAACGTTGCTGCTGATAACAAACAGACCGTTTTCTTTTTGCAAAGTGGCGCCATAAGAGTTTAGGACTAAGTGCATACCTTCATTTTTTAAAATAGTAAAAGTATACGATAATACTTGTTATCGTATACAATAATCCTTTACCAGAAAGAGTTGTTTTTTAGCCCCTGTAATACCTTTGTACTACCAACGGGTAAGTGCTTTTGGGCCCATATTGTACATGCCTTTGTGAAGAAACAAAAATACATGATCCCACTCTCCGCCCTGACTTTTGTGGCAGGTAACTGCATAGCCAAAGTTGGCTCTTAAACTATTCAGGTGCGGGTCTTTTTGCAAGGCCGAATAATATGCATCAGATTTAGGTTTTATGCCCATAGCCCTCATTTTCTGGCTAAAATCTATTATCAACATGCGTTGCTGTTCGGCGGTTAGGTTGGGCTGCCCGTTAAACAAAGGCTCTGCACACAACAGCGTTTCGTGTTCCTTTTCGGTCAGCTGTGCTTTTACAGTTACATAAATAAATTTGATGCCCATATAATTTTTCTCATCGCCAACATGTACTACTTCGTAAAAGTCGCCGTTGGTGAGCGGCACCAGGTAGTTGTTTTGTTTTACCATCAGTATGTCGCCTTATTGTAAAGGGGGGGGGCAATGGATTTCCAAAAAATTTTGAAATATACAAAAGTTATAAAGCAATTATTTGTTGGTTACCATAGTCACAATAAAATATTCAGCTCATTCAAAAACTCCTGTACACCATAAACAACCAACTTATCTTTTAAGGGGTAGCTGCCTGGAATCGGCGATACAACTGCTCCATGCCTTGCCTTTACGTCATTGAGAGATTCTGTATTGCCCCTTGTTAGTTGCGGCGCACTACTCAGTTTTATTTCAATGGCAACAGCTACTTCGTTCCCCTTTACCAATAACAAATCCAGTTCGGCACCTGCACCGGTTCGGTAATAAAATGGCTGTATTTGTTTAGGTAAATTAGCTATGATTTGTTGAATGACAAAACCCTCCCAACTGTTACCTGCCTGTGGATGTCCCAATAATTGTGTATAATCACCTAAGCCCAATAAAGAATGCAACATCCCCGTATCCCTAATGTAAATTTTTGGGCTTTTTATCAGTCGTTTTCGGGCATTGTTGTTCCAGGGTTTCAATGTGCGGATCAGCATGGCCTCTTCCAAATAATACAATGCATTGGTAATGGTAGGTTGCGAAACGCCCAGTGACCGGGCCAACGTACTATAGTTTACTACCTGGCCATGATTATGTGCAACCATCTGTAGCAGCCGCTGTATTTGTAGCGAGGCCATAGGCAACCCCATCAAAGCCAAATCGCGGGTGGCGTAGCTGTGTATAAAATCGGCATACCAATGTATAGCATCTTCTTCTGTTGCCGAAAGAAATGCTTCAGGAAATCCACCCTTAAACCAAAGCTCTTGTTGATTGCCATCTTCTACTTCAGAAAGCGAAAAAGGGAACAACTCTCTATACCTTACTCTACCGGCAAGCGACTCTGCGCTGTGCTGCATAATAGTGGGTGAGGCAGATCCCAGCAATAAAAACCTGCCCGGGCGGCGGTTTCTGTCCACCAAAGACCGAAGCGATGGAAACAATTGTGGTAGAAATTGTACTTCATCCAAGATGACAGTTTTATGTTCCAGGCTGCTGAGAAAAAGTTCGGGATCAGCCAACTTAGCCCTATCAGAAGGAAGCTCAACATCGATGTATATAAATTGATTTTTGTTGTTAGTAACCAGTTGTTTTACGATGGTTGTTTTGCCTACTTGTCGAGGTCCATAAAGCACTACAACCGGTACGGTTTGTAAATCTTTTTGAATAATATTGAATAAATTTCTTTGAAACATTGGCGAGTATTAATCGCGCAAATTTAAAATAAATTTTTAAATTTGCACGATTAATGGGGTAATGCACAAAAAAAAAGCTTCACTTTTCAGTAAAACTCTTTTCTAGTGACCGCGTTAGGATTCAAACCTAAAACCCCCTCATCCGTAGTGAGGTACTCTATTCAGTTGAGCTACGCAGCCATGTCCCTTTTGGGGATGCAAATATAGGTTATAATTATTTTGGAGACAAGTGAAGCATGAAAATAAATCAAAAAAACGCTCCTTATTCAAATTTCATGAAATCATTTGGTTTAATATCCAAAGGCTTCAATGTGGGGTTGCAAAGTTTAATATCACCGACATTCAATACCACCAATTCCGGCTGTCCGTTGAGGTCCGTTACTTTACCAGTTATACAAAAGGTTTTTTCTCCGTTGTTTATAGAAGTATTTAAGAATTTTTTTACAATTTCAGCAGGAACCATCACTTTCAATTTCTGATTACTTCCACTACCCATTGTAAGCAACACATTTTTTGTTTTCGAGTCCAGAATAAGCGCATCACCAACCATTTTATCGCAGATGGTTATAGTTTCACCATAGTGTTTTCCAGCCTGGCTAACAGGTATTTTAGCTTGTGCATTGGCACACGATGAAACGCAAATAGCAAAAACAAACAAGGTGAAAAGCTTTCCCATATTTATCAATTGAATTATAAAAATACAATTTATCTCAATTCAACTTCTATTTTTCTTCTATTAACTTTTACCAACTATCTTTTTTCAACTTCAAAAACGAAAGAGCAAATAAAAAAAAATGCGGCATGAAGCCGCATTTTTAAAATATATTAAAGCCCGAAATTAAGAAGCCTTAGCCATTTGCCTGATGTATGCAATGTGAGATACAACAGCCTGCCTCATCTTTGGATACTCAACGTATTGAATGCCGTATTCCATACAAGCATTTCTGATGATCTTACTTATTTGAGGATAATGCACGTGAGATATCTTTGGAAAAAGGTGGTGCTCAATTTGGAAATTCAATCCGCCAACCAACCAGGAAATCACTTTGTTATTGGTAGCAAAATTTGCAGTTGTTTTCAATTGGTGAATTGCCCACTCGTCTTCTAATTTTCCTGTTGATTCATTAGGTATTGGAAAATGAGTATGTTCTACTGTGTGTGCCAATTGGAATACAATGCTCAAAATAAAACCTGCAACAGCCGTGAAACACAGAAATCCAATCAGCCAACTACCAAAACCAATTGTAATAATAGGTATAACTAGAAATAATGTGTAATGCAATATTTTAAAAGCCCAAAACTCTATATGATCAGCAAAATCCATTTTTTTCAATGGCATATCACCAATCTTTTGGGTGAAATATTTTTTATAATCTGAAGCGAAACTCCAGTAAAAATGTAGCATGCAATAAAAAAACCAAAAATACCAATGTTGGTAATTATGTATGAAATACTTCTTTTGAGTGGTTGCCATTCTTAAAAATGGTTTGGCGTCTAAATCATCATCCACCCCATCAATGTTGGTAAAGGCATGGTGAACAATATTGTGCTTTACATTCCACATAAAAGGACTACCACCTAAAACGCCCAGCGTTATTGCAGCCAATTTGTTAATGACTGTAGATTTACTAAAGCTACCATGTGCGCCATCATGCATAATGTTGAAGCCAATGGTTGCCATTAGACCGCCCAATAAAGCAGCTTCCAACAAAGCCCAAACTCCCGGAGGGGTAAAAAATACAAGGTGAACATAAGTAACAGTAAAACCGACAAGCAATACGATTGCTTTTAGGTATAAACTGAAATTGCCCGATGTACTGATATTGCCTTCAGCAAAATAATCGTTTATCCTACGCTTTAGTTCTGTGTGAAAAGATGGTCCCTGCGTTGCAAATTTGGGTGTAGCCATGTTGTGATCAATTTAATTATTATAAAAAACCTATTTTTTGAGATGCTAATTTATGTTGAATGTTGAATAAAGGAGTCAAAACTATCAATGCCAATCATTTTTTTAGTTATGTACCCTTCTGCATATTTTACGCCTATTCTTTTTCCTAACATCATCGCTCTTGCCTTTACTGCATCCATAAATTCTGGTGATGATATATAGGTCTCCGGCTCATTCAATGCCGGATTAAAAAACTGGGTCTTATAACATAGGATGGACTCAAACTTCTTATCAATGTAATCTGAAATATCAAAAACAAAATCCGGTTGCAAAAACCTGTCTTGCAGGTAATGAAACAAATACTTTGGTCTCCATTCATCTTGCCTTACTCCTCCCAAACTTGTTTCAATTTTTCTTAATCCTGAAAGAAATGAGGCTATTTCAACCAATTCTGCACTTCTGCCGTGATCCGGATGCCGGTCTTCCAAAGCATTACACAAAACAATCTCCGGCTTGTATTTTCTTATTGTTTGTATGACCTTTCTTTGGTTTATCTCATCATTTTGAAAGAACCCATCTGCCATTTCAAGGTTTTCCCTGATACTAATTGCCAATATCTTCCCCGCATTTTCTGCCTCAATTTTCCTGGTTTCAGCAGTACCTCTAGTACCTAATTCTCCTTTAGTCAGGTCAATTATTCCTACCTTTTTGCCTTGTGCTATTGCAGCTAAAATGGTTCCTGCACACCCTAATTCCACATCATCCGGATGAACACCGAATGCAAGAATATCCAATTTATCTACCATGTAATGCTGCTTTGAAACTGGGTGCAAGGTAAGCCTAAATAGAAGATTTTCTGTTAATTAAAACAAATAGATTGTCAACAGATGTGACAAACGCAAGGAAGAAGTAAATTGTTTACTGATTACCCTCGGGCACCATACATCCGTTCCACATCTAAGACGATGGCTTCCATTACTTTATCTTTATCGGCAGGGTCATAATTTTGTTTAAGATTGCTGCCAAAAATGACTGCTATCGTTTGCCAAAAACCTGCTGTAAAACCACCCTTATACTCATGAATTAGGTCGTAACAGTTGTTGCCGGTTTCTCTGTAAATCAGCTTCATCAGCACCTTGCCCTGGTAAACAGAAAGGTTAGTTAATTTATCGGCAAATTCCTTTTTCAACTCCTTTTCATGAGATTTAATAATCGCTTTTCGTTCCTTTTTATCAACAACATTTACCAACTCGCTATTCACATGGTTAAATACTTTGCCGGCAGCTTTTGCATAAGGATAGGTGACATAAACTGCATTTCTAAGCCTGGTCCATTCGGCCCAATACTTTTTCCATTGCGCTTGCATTTTAGTCCGAACTTTGGCTTCCGGCATCCACCCACCCGGTATCGTATCCCCATTCACATAAAATACATATACCTGTAACGTATCATTTACTCCAAATCCAGGTGATTGTGCTTTTAATGAACTTGCCAATAGCAGTAAATATGCTAAAAAAATAAAATAAAATATGCAAGTTGCTTTTCGCATGAAAGAGGAATGGTTGTCAATACTACGAATATTTATGCTTATTTATTATCAAAGTAACCTATATGAATGTTATTTATTCACTAAAGAAAACATTCGCCTGACAAGCATTCAAAAGTTTAACCGACAGGATTGTTGATTTCCCTTGCTTTCAATAATTTGACCCTGTAAACAATACTCATAGCTATACCTATCACCATTACTAAAATACCAATCCATAAAATGTTAATGAAAGGAAATTCATAAGCTTTAAGAGTCACAAAATCCAAAATTGATGTTGTTTCTCTTACACCTATATCCAACAAACCTTGAGCAGGATCTTTAAGCGCAAAGTTTAGAATGAGGCTTTGAGCCATTACCGTATCGGGATATGCATACACAACAGAACCTTTTACGTGTAAAAAAGGCCTTGCTGAATACCTGTTTCCTTCTTTAGAGATGATGCTCATTTCTACTCCAATAGTGGTATCTCCTGCCATTTCAGGGTATTGATCGTCCGGTTGGTTAAAGGTCACTTTATCTACCAAAATCATTCCTTTAGAATAAAATATAGTATCTCCAACATGTGCAAACCGAGATCGGAACGTTGTTGTATCCTGTTCTTTTACCTTTTTGGGATCTCCTAAAAATGTGAGGTAAGTAAAAATGTCTTTGTTCCAATAATGCTTTGCAGATGGATTGGGTGTTACCCCTTCTGCACCTTTATTGTTCTCAATTATGTCCGGGTACAAATTAAACTGCTCGCTATCGCTTTTGCTTTGAAAGTTTATTTCATAATATCTTTTTCTGTCTTTTGGGTTTAAGGTGTCTTGTATATAGGTAACCATATATTTACCCATATCTGTTTTCAATCCTTTGATAAGGGTTATATTTTCAAGAGGGCTTTCTTTATCGCCAATTTTTAGTGGAGACATCCCTGTAGTGTTGTGACTAAGGACACTCTTTTTGGAAGACGAAATTAATATACCCAATAATACCAAGCCGAAACCTATATGTGCTACGGAAGCACCTGCAGTTTTTAATTTGCCCTTTAATCCAATCCAGATAAAAGAAGTGTTGGCTATAATGGCATAAATAGCCGCAAAAACAGCTACATGAATGGCTATTAGAAATCCCGGTCCTTTCTTGTCGTAGTGTATTTCGCCCCAAATACTGATAGACAAACTAATGAGGGCTGCTACTAAAGTAGGTAGCGCTATCCGCTTAAAAAAAAGTGTTTTATCAGTATTCTTATACTTTAAATATTGCGTAATGGCGGTCAAAACACCCAATAATATGGCAACAAATACTTGTACCTGGTTATGAAACCCTTCAGGATCTTCTCCAACGGCCCACTTGGTATTGAACAGTTTATTGAGGACAGGCAATGAAGTGATCACAATGATGACAGCTGAGGATAAGAATAAAATTAAAGATCCAATAAACATCCAAAACTCTCTGCTGTATGTATTTTCTTCTCGGGCAATAGTAGGCAATTCTTTGTCGCTATTGAGCAACCACATCATTACTATTGTTGATAATAAAGTAGAAGTCAAAGTAAGTATCGGTAGGTAATAACTGCTTATAATCAGACCACCGAACAAGGCAACGATAATGAGACGTTGTTGTTGATTTTTTGCGACTATAAAAGAGGGAACCCAAAAAAACAGGTTAAGAAACACAAACAATTGCAAATTCATTCCCAAGTCCGTAAAGGCATGAACGGAAGTATCGCCTAAAACGCCACTCCTTGTTAAGAATGTTGAGTAGAGTACCATTAAGAAAGAAAGGACAAAAAACAGGTAACTCGCTTTTAAGGAGTAACCGCTACTTCTAAAGATGAGGCTGGTATGAAGACCGGCTACCATTATGAACCAAGGAACCAATGAGGCGTTTTCAACCGGATCCCATGCCCAATACCCACCAAAAGTGAGGCTTTCGTAGGCCCAAGCTGCACCCATCATAATGCCCACCCCCAAAATAGCTACTGAAAACGCTGCCCATGGTATAGCCGGCTTAATCCATCCTTTGTGATCACGTTTCCAAAGTCCAGCCAAAGCAAAAGAAAATGGGACAATGGTAGAAGCAAATCCTAAGAACAAAACGGGCGGATGAATAACCATCCAATAATTCTGCAAAAGCGCATTCAGTCCATTGCCATCAGTCCAAAGGGTCAAATAATCTTTTCTCAACAATCCATTGGCAGCATCTTTGAATATGGGCGCCGTATCAAAAAATCCTTCGTCCCTCAATAAGAGGAAGGGACTGCTTCCAACTTTTAACTCAAAGAAATAAAGCCCCACAATCATGGTGGCCAGGCAAAACTGTGCTAAGGAAATAAAAGTCATTACCGGAGCTTCCCAAGTCTTTGCTTTCCAAATAATGATCCAGCCCAAAACACAATGCCAGAAACTCCACAACATAAAACTACCCTCCTGCCCTTCCCAAAAACAACTTAACAAATACTCCACTTGCAATGCTTTGCTACTATGTTGCCATGCATATTTGTATTCAAACAAATGATTGGAAATAATATAATAGAGGATTATGAAAATAGAAAGAATACAAACTGTCTCAATAAAAAAGGCAGCCCGGGCTAGCTTTAACCAATTGGTTTTCTCTATCAGATTTTGCTCGTTTGTACTTTTGTAAAATGCTATCATGGCTACCAAAGAAGCCACCAAAGAAAGAATAGAAAAGAAGTGTCCTAATTGTCCGGGAAGTAAATGTTCACCTGTAAATTCCATGTATGTTTCTATATTGAATAGTAGCGTTTAGCTGAATATCATTTGGCAGTTTCGAAAAGAATTATTGTCTAAAACAGCACCTATAAAAAATTGTTCAAATTAACTTTTTGCAACTTCTCTTTTAGCTGCAGTCATATCGTCTTTGTACTTGGATGGGCATTTCAACAAAATGTCCCGACATTCAAATGTGCCTGCTTCTACGCTTCCTTTCAATACGAGCCTTTCACTTTTCTCCATATCAGTCGGTTTGGGATTGTGGTACACCACATTGATTGTGCTTCCTAAAGAATCAACAGCAGTAAATGCAAGATAATTTGGGTTATTTACAGGATCATATTTTATTGAATTTTTTTCGACTTTTGCTATCAGATGTACAAATTTTCCAGGCTTTTCTTTAGCAGATGAGACAGTATCATATGTAGTAATATCGCCCATAAAACTAATAAGAACAGCTATAGAAATGGCTATCAATACCAGCAAAACAATATGTGTTTTCTTCATTTACTCTTCTTTGGTGCAAAGTTAGTTCAAAATGTATTCGAAGGAAGGTGACTTAGCTTGGCTGGATGTTAAAAGGTGTTAAACTGTAGGAAGAAGGTCATTTAGGAATAAGGAAATGTCATTGGGAAAGTCAAGAAGGTCATGGTGATCGTCGGGGTAAAATGAAGCTCACTACGGATTATTAAAAGGAGACAACAATGTAAATGGGTTATTTAAAGTCATGCAAGTGACTTAATTTGGTTTAAATCAATGTAAGTCATAAGATGGTCTTTGCAGTCATGATGGCAATAAGGAAAAAAATGATTGCCCGAACATTGACCAATTACTTGCCCAACATTATACTCTATGGTGATCAGCTCTCCATTGCTTGATGGCTTGTTTAATTTCCTTTGAACCAAGGTTTTGGCTAATTGTCTTTTCTGACAACGATGCGTATTCTTCATTATCGGCAAATCTCAACGAAATTATTTGGCTTCTTGTAAGTCTAGGATCTATAGTTTTTCCCGTTAACTGAAAGCATCTAAAATTTTCTTCGGCTCTAATAATCCTATCTTGATTTTTATTGGCAAATTGTCTGGTAAAAAAGAACAAAAAGCCTAAACAGATACTGATCAGAAGTCCTAAGAGTGTAATACCACTCATACCCAAAGAAACAATTACAATTATTGATAAAATAAACGTTGCTATAATGAATAGAAATGTAACGACATGAAATCCAACAACGAATTTCGCATGATTTTTTAAATTTTGTTCTTGCATAGTCATGGTTATTTAATGTGAGGATTGCTAAATTATTATTTAATTTTTATTTTAAGTAAGTAAAATGAAATTCTTTCCTAAACACAACATTCTTGCCTTCATTAATTTTTACTTTTTATAATCAAATGATTTGTCAGGAAATAGCGGAACTTTTACAGGAGCAAGCGGCGTATTTTTCAACTGATTTTTTAAATATTGAATAGCTGCCTCCAATTGCGCGTCCTTGCCTTTATATGTTTCAAAGGGGAGATTATCCACTTCAATATCCGGTTCTACTCCACGACCTTCTATCAGCCATTTTCCTTCAGGACCAAACACACCCCATTCTGCAGCAGATGCAATGCCATTGTCCACAAGCTTGTTACTGCCCGAAAGCCAAATCTCGCCACCCCATGTTCTCATACCTATCACTTTACCAAGTCCCAATCTTCTGAAACCTTCTGTAACTGCTTCTCCATCCGAACAAGTAACCTG
>JANPHE010000210.1:0-7534 GCA_031424295.1 Segetibacter sp.
GTTTTTGTTTGATAAAAAACAAACCAAATTAAAAGTAGATTTTGAAAAACAATTAGCCCTTGAAAGAGCAGGCAATCGCATAACAGCAGATTTGCACGACGATATTGGCACCACCCTAAGCAGTATCAATATCAATAGCAATATTGCTTCGCAGCTTATAGACAAAGATATAACCAAGACAAAAGAAATTCTTAGTAAACTCTCTTTTCAAACGCAGACTATGCTTGAAAACCTAAGCGAAATTATTTGGAGTTTAAAAACAGGAAATGATCAATTTGTAAATATAGAGAGTCGAATAAAAAACTATGTAAGCGATGTGCTTGGATCTACTAATGTTGGTTACGAAATAAATATTGCTGACAACATCAACCAAATAAAGGATGTGAGTTTGAGAAAAAATGCTTTGCTAATAGTAAAAGAAGCAGTTAATAACGCCGTAAAATACAGCAAAGCCACTAGTATAGTGATCGCAATGAATATTGAGAATCAAGAAGTGAAAATAGAAGTTAGAGACAATGGTATAGGATTTAATAAAGGAAAAAGCATAAGTGGAAATGGATTGATTAATATGGAAAAGCGGGCAAAAGAGTTAAATGGAATCATTACTATAGACAGTTCACCAAGCAAAGGAACTTGTATTATTAGCCGAATTCCTATTGCAGAGTTTTTATCATAAAAAAAGTATCTCCCTATATTTAGTGAGGGTTGCAGATTTTTAATCTGACTAATTTTACAAAATGTCAATTCGCGTATTTATTTATGAAGATAATTCAAGCCATCGCGAAAGCCTTCGTGCATTAATAAATTTGAGTCCCGAACTTGAGTGGGTAGGCGACGCTCCTGATTGCCGTAATGTATTATTGGAAATTGAAAAACACTACCCCGATGTAGTATTGATGGACATCAATATGCCAATGGTAGATGGTTTAGAAGGACTTAGACAAATTAAGAGCACTTTCCCTTCGGTAAAAGTGCTTATGCAAACTGCATTTGAAGACAATGATAAAATTTTTTCTAGCCTTCGCAATGGTGCCAATGGATACATTCTAAAGAAAGATAGCGTTGCTCGTCTTTCGCAAGCTATTATGGAAGTATATGAAGGGGGAGCTGCTATGAACCCTGGTATTGCTAAAAAAGTAATTGACTACTTCAAACCCCAAGCCGTAAATAATAACTTAAGCCAACGAGAAAACGATGTGCTTTGTCAATTGGCTGAGGGCTTGAGCTACAAAATGGTAGCTGATAAACTAAACATAAGCTATACAACAGTAAACAGCCACATCAAGAGCATTTATATCAAACTCCACATTTCATCTCTTGGTGAAGCCATAGCTTATTATTACCAACACATAAAGCAAGCCTAAGTAAAATCACTATAATTAGTGATTTTGGCTTTACTCAATTATCACAAATTTGTCCTTCAATTTATTGTTGTTTCTGAATTTAATTTCAAAAAAAACAGGGAAGCCGAAAACTGTATAGAGTAGGCGTTAAAACAAAATCATTTCAGGTATGAAAAAGACATTACAACTCTCCAACTACAATCTCCATAGTTGGACAAGTAAACAAAATTGCAGGCGTTCGATTGCAATGTATATGGTTGCCATATTAATGGTTATTTGCCCAAGCCTAGGAAAGGCCCAGCAATTTGTAAAAACTTACAAAGCCTTTAGCCCTTGTGGGCAAACGAGTGGCAATTTGACTCTGAATTGTATTACAAAATCAAAAAAAACTACAGCTACTTTTTTTGTAGCGGGTACGCAAGACAGCTCCATTTATTTGGCTGAGTTAGATGCCATGGGAGTGGTACTGCAAGAAAAACTGATAGGTGTAAATAGCAATACTTATAGTCTTCGTAGTATGATAACAGACGATGACGGTAATATTGTAATTGTAGGCAACAATACAGTTGGGTATCCATTTATCTCTTACATCATGAAAGTGAGTCCATCTCTTAGTTTATTGCTGCATAGAACTTACAACAATATAGATTTAACAGGATTCAGTCAACTTCTTTTTTTAGATGTTAAAGACTATAAAGCTAGTAATACTTACTATGTTGCCGGAGGCATTAGAAATGCATCTAACACAAATGGATCTGATGCTATCCTCTTAAGGTTAGATAGAAATACTGGAAGTATACTAACAAATAATACTTTACATGCGGGAGAAGACAATTATGATGCATTGGTATTTGGATCAACAAATAACCCTACATCTACCCCATCAGTAGTTGCAACAGGTAGGTTTAGTGTAGGAGGTACAAGCGCTTTTAGGCCTTGGCTTGTTCAACATTCAGCATCATTAAATTTTGCTGCTGCAGCAAGGTACGTTCAAGACAATAATGTATCCGGAAGGTTGTACAGTAGTAGCCTTATTGGCGATGCTTTCAACAATGTTTTGTATTGTTGGCATGGAGATATGTCAAGTACACTTGATGTTGGAATAAATATTGGCGCAGCTTCATTTAAAGGTTTAAGCGTTGGATGGCAAAAAGAGTATATTATTTCTCCACAACCACAATTTCGAAAATTTTTAAACCAAATAGCTGCCGATCCTAATGGCTATGTAACTGAGGGCAATTGGTGGGATAGAACTTCAACGGCTTTGGGTGGATATGTAGGCGAAATGTTTTTTATTAGAACAACAAAAGCCGGATTGCCGGTTTGGAGTAGAAAGCTAAATAATATTTTAGTGAACAGTGGTTCTCACAATGCAGGTTTTGTAATAGATGGAAAATCTATTTATGCAGTTGGATATAAAGCAAACAACAATTCGCAAACAGATGGAATATTGGTAAGAATTCCTCTTTTGGATGGAGCTATGGATACTGCATGTGCCTCTATCCAAACTGTTGTGGTAAAAGATATTCAGTTTAGTAAAAGAGATAGTGCTGTAAATAAAGCTGTAAAATTATTAGATAGTATTACTTATTTCCCAATCAATTGTATTAGAACAGATACCATAACCAATTGCAATCAACCTTGTACAGATACTTTACAATTAGATGCTGATTTTGACTTGTCTGGAAAGCTGGTAAAAGGGGCTTCTAATTTTATTGTAACAGCAGACAATTTCAACACTTCATCTAATTCTCAATGGATTGTAAGCGAAGTAAACCTGACAAGTTTTGGTAATGTTCCTGGAACTATTTGGATTGGAGCACCAAATGGCCCATGGGGTATCAACTCACCTACTCAATTCAATGGGTATTTTGGTGCAGAAAATTCTTCAGGAACTCCGGGTAACTTTTTAATTAATAAAAGATACCGTTTCAAACATATTCTTAGCTCAACAAACAGTTGCGGGCTTGTTCCTCGTGCAGATACGGTTGTAAAAACCATCTTTATGTGTCCTAGCTGCCGAACTGCAAACGGAACAGGAATAATAGTAGAGACAGAAAAATCTTCTACTCCAGCCATTATTCTTAAAAGCAATATAGAAATTGCCAATTTGGAAAATGATAAAGTTCGCATCATGCCCAATCCGGTAAATGGCTCTACAGTTATGGTAGAATTTGTTTCAGAAAACAATAGCCCCGTACAAGTAACTATTCAAGACATACAAGGACGAAAGCTATTGAGTAAACAATTTTCACAAGGCACTAAGAACTCAGGTAAATATGCAATGGATGTAAGTTCATTACCAAACGGTACTTATGTGTTGATGATAAATAATGATGGAAAATCAAGTTCACAAAAATTTGTAGTAGCGAGATAGTTTTAAACTATTCAAAAATGAAAATAAAAAGGCTGCCAACGGGTGGCCTTTTTTATTTATAGGTCTATCCTGCTTTGCAGGCTAGTGCTTCCCTGTCCGAGTGACCAGTCGGACAATTAAGAATAGTAGCAGTAAGAATTGAGGGTATTGATTAAATGTTTTTTATGACATTTGAAGATAGAAAGTAGGCAAGGGATTGGAACCTTCAATACAGCTAATTGTGATAATACCCTTTAATAAAAAGATAACATATTGTCTATTCTTGTCAAAATGAATAACTTTGAAACAATTAATCATCGGTTGAGAGCAGGCGAAAAAATAAAGCAACTCCGAAAGATTAAAGGATTACAACAAAAAATTGTAGCTACTTATGTGGGTTTAGACCATAGAAGTTCAGTTGGAAGAAGAACACAAAAACGAAATTTATAAAATGCTTGAAATTAGGCGAACAAAAAAGAAGTTTCAAGATTATTTTCAGCAAAGCATTTCAGTAAAATAAAAATTATTATACAATGAAAGTATTGGTAGATATACCGGACAATGCGGCTACTTTCGGAATGAAAGTTTTAAAAAGCCTTTCATTTGTAAAAAAAGCAAAGCCTATGACTGACGCTGCTGTTGGTATATGGGATGACTTTAAAGAAGCTGCCGAACAAGTACGCTCTCACAAACAAGGAAAATTAAAACTTAATACGGCTCAAGATTTATTTAATGAGTTATAGCATAATTCCTACCCATCTTTTTGAGAAAGAACTCAAACGACTGGCTAAGAAATTTCCTTCGCTGAAAAATGCAGTTGACATTCAATCATTCTTCTCAAATCAAAGAATTAAAAAATAAATTCAACATCTTCGCAGCAAAATTGTTATAGCAGCATGTTAGCACCTTTATTACAAAAAAACGATCGGAAAGCTTATTGGCTCATTGGTATTTTCTCAATAGTGGTATTTGCAGTAGTAGTAGCATTGGGTAAAATACAGCTCGATATAGATGCAGATTTTGACGTTCATCTTTTTGCAAAGCTAAACGCAATCATCAATGCTACTGTTGCTGTGTTATTGGTAGCGGCATTGGTAAGTGTAAAAGGTAAAAAGTACCAACAGCACAGAAATATGATGATGGCTGCTATGGTACTTTCTTTGTTGTTTCTGGTTTCTTACATAGCGCATCACTTGTTATCAGGCGATACTAAGTTTGGAGATGTAAACCACGATGAAATGGTAGATGAAGTTGAAAAACTAACCGTTGGTGCTGTACGGTATGTATATTATATCCTATTGGCTACACACATTTTACTGGCAACACTCATTTTGCCTTTTATATTGTTTACAGCTTACCGTGGGTTAATTTCAGAATGGCCTGCACATAGAAAGTTGGCCAAATATACCTGGCCGTTGTGGTTGTATGTTGCTGTTACCGGGCCTATTGTATATTTAATGATCAGCCCTTATTACAACCCATAGCAAATCATAGTTCTACCGAGGGATCCCAAAAGTGTTTGTCAAAATCTTCAATCACATCATCCTTTACGATAATGCCCTCTTTCTTCAAAAGTGCTTCCATAAGATCGGGTGTGGTAAAATGTGCCTTGCCGCTTAACATCCCGTTTCTATTGACCACCCGTTGTGCAGGCACTTTTGGTGTTACCAAATGGCTGCCATTCATAGCCCATCCCACCATGCGGGCAGATGATTTTGCACCGAGATAAGCGGCAATAGCACCATAGCTTGTTACCCGGCCTTTGGGTATTTGTCGCACCACATCCCACACGTTTTCAAAAAACGTATAATGCCGACTAGTGTCTGCTACAGGTGGTTCATTTTTCTGTTGTTGGTTCGTTCTTTTAGCCATGGTTATTCCAATGATCTGTTGATGAAATTAACCAAAGGCATCAAAGCGGAAAATGCTTTCACTATTTTATCTGTTGCACCTTTTGAAGTAAGGTCATCATCCCCAATATTGTGCATCGCTACCACACTCTTTAGCTTTAGGTACTCAATAGCGGGATTGTCTTTTTCGTACCCCTTTGGTTCGCGGCTCAGTTTATATTCGCCTTGCGCTACATCACCATATATTTTCTTAAAATCTTTTTGTTGGATAATGCCGTTAAATTCATCCCAGTTGTAATCAATCTCCTGCCGAATTTTTTTTAGCTGTGGAGCTTCGGGCATCCAAATACCGCCCCCTATAAAACTTTTATTACCCGGGTCCAAATGGAGGTAATATCCTGCGAGGCCGGACTTCTTACCACCTTTGTCAAAACTGGCACCCATGTGCGATTTGTAAGGCGTTTTGTCTTTGCTAAACCGTACATCCCGGTACTGGCGGAAGACACAATTTTTGGCTAACAATGGCGCTATGTTTGTATCTGTTTTACCAAACTTAGCAATAACATCTGTCACCAGATTTTCAAAATCTGCTTTGGCATTATTGAACAATTCCCGGTGCTCTTCAAACCATGGTTTGTTGTTGTTCTTTGCCAGTTTCTTTATATAGTTCAGTGTAGATGTTTGTAGCATATTTGTAGCTTAAAAGAGTAAAAATATTGAGTTGCCATTTTTTAGAAAATTATTGAACCATCAATAGAAATTCGTCCTCGCTAATGATTTTGATGGTGTTTATTTTTTTTGCTTTTTCCAGTTTGCTTCCAGCATCTTCTCCCACTACCAGGTAGTTTAATTTACTACTTACGTTACCAAGTAATTTTCCACCTCGCTGCTCTACCATTTCTTCTGCGTCTGCACGTTTTAGTTTGCTCATGGTACCGGTAAATAAAAATGTTTGTCCAACCAATCCGCCATCGGTGTTTGCAGAATGCTTTTTATTGTTCTTTGCTACGCCCAGTTTTTCCAGCTGAACCAGCATGTCTATATTTTGTTCATTCAGAAAAAAGGTATGCACACTCTTGGCTACTTTTATGCCAATGTCATCCAGTGTTTGCAGTTGTTCTTCAGAAAAATCTTTCAGTTCCATTAAATGATTGACAGCATTCGCCAATACTTTAGCGGTTGTCTCACCAACAAACCGAATGCCCAGGCCAAAAATTAATCTGTTTAGCGATTGTTGTTTTGATTCCTCAATGGCCAATTTTAAATTGTCAATAGATTTTTTTCCAAAGCCTTCCAGTTTGCTAATGGCATCGAGATCAAGTGCGTAAATGCCGGGAATGTCTTTGAGCAATCCCAACTCGAAAAACTTTTTTACATTGGCCTCGCCAAAACTTTTGATGTCCATAGCGCCTTTGCTAACAAAGTGAATCATGCGCTCCATAACTTGAGCAGGGCATTCAATGTTTATGCACCTCCATACAGCTTCCTCTTCTTCCTTAAATAATTCACTTGAGCAAACAGGGCATTGCTTGGGAAATTGGATGTCCGTTTCAGTTCCGTCTCTTAAGTCTGCCAATGATTTTACAATGTAGGGAATTACATCTCCTGCTCTTTCCACTAAGACGGTATCGCCAATCTTTAAATCTTTTTCTTTGATGACTTCCTCATTAAACAAAGAGATGGAACCAACGGTAACGCCGCCAATAAACACCGGATCTATTTTTGCAACCGGTGTAATAGAACCTGTTCTGCCAACCTGAAATTCAACAGTCCTTAATTTACTTGTTGCTTGTCTTGCTTTAAACTTGTAGGCAATGGCCCAACGCGGATGGTGGGTGGTCATACCCAATTTATCCTGAAGGGCTATATCGTTCACCTTCACTACCATGCCATCTATTTCATAAGGAAGGGTATCTCTTTTTATTTCAAAGGCGTTGCAATATTCAATCACTTCTTGAATATTATTAGCCACTTTCAATTCTTGC
>JANPHE010000211.1:0-3916 GCA_031424295.1 Segetibacter sp.
GCTAGAAGCTTATACTAGCAAACATAATCTTCCGTCCATTAAGCTACTAGAAAAGGTTGGCTTTAATTTAGATTAAGGAAAATTTGATAATTACTTTCCTTTAAACATCGTCTTTGATTTACCATTAAACAAGTAATAATCAATTTAAAATATTTGAACTTTACCTAGTATTACTTGTTTGAAAATAATTGGCTGTATTCCAACTTGGTATTCTACCCTTTCGATTGTAACCTTCCATTAATTGATCCTATTATACCTGCTTTGATTTTTCCAATAAACGAAATGCACCTTTTGTTAATAATATCTATGTTTGTTTTATACTCCTTTCACTGTTTTTCATGTAGGTTTGAAGCTTTCTGAGGCAGTTTCTTATGCAATATAGTTTTATTACAATAGAAGGTAACATTGGTGCAGGTAAAACTACATTGGCTAATCTGTTGTCCAAAAAATTGGATGCCCGCCTGGTATTGGAAGAGTTTGCAGACAATCCATTTTTACCTAAGTTCTATGAAAATCCTGATCAATTTGCCTTTCCATTGGAGTTGTTTTTTATGGCTGAGCGGTACAAACAATTAAAAGAACTGATTCATACCCATGACCTTTTTCAAACTGTAACTGTGAGCGATTATTTGTTTACAAAATGCTTATTGTTTGCTAAGGTAAATTTACCGCCTGAAGAATTTAAATTATATCAGAAACTGTTTGATATCATTCACCAGCAACTCGTTCATCCTGAAATATTGATTTACCTGCATGCGCCTGTAAAGAAATTGCAGGAAAATATTAAAAAACGCCAACGGGAATATGAACAGTCAATACCTGATGAATATTTGTTTAACATCCAGGAAACCTATACCAGCTACATTAAACAACACAACCTTAAAACAATTTTTATTGATGCTTCTAATGCAGATTTCTTAGGCAACCCTAAGCATTTGGATGTAGTTTTACATGCGCTTGATAAAGATTATGAAGATGGACAGCACTATTTTACTTTACCCTAAACTATTGTTTAATAATTATTTATCAACTTTAATTATTGATTTATCTATAATTTAGATCGCTATCCTTGAAGAACAAATAAAATAAAATTTGAACAATTTTACTACAAGAAACCATCCACTAGCAGCAGTCAGAATTCCTGAATATCGTTATATGCTTATTGGCAGGTTTAGCTTTGTAATGGCATTGCGAATGTTGGGAACCTTGTGTGGTTGGTGGTTATATGAACTAACTCACGATCCTTTTGCTATAGGAATGATTGGATTGGCAGAGGTAGTTCCTGCATTATCCCTTGCTTTGTACGCAGGACATATTATTGATATTAGCGAGAAAAGGAAATTGCTGTTAAAGGGAATTTTTGCTTATACTCTTTGTGGAATTGTGTTGTTGTGCATTTCAACCAATTGGTTTGCAGACAACAACAGCAAGCACTTGGTAATTGGAGGAATTTATACCGTAATATTTATATCTGGAATAATCAGGGCGTTTACCGGCCCTGTTTTTGGTGCTATACTAGGCCAATTGATACCCCAAGAAGTTTTACCAAATGCTATTACCTGGAACCAAGCAACTTTTCTAACGGCATCCGTTATTGGACATGCATTGGCAGGTTTTTCAATTGCATTGTTTAAAAATTCAGGTACAATGTTCGTTGTGGTACTTTTGCTTTTTGTTGCACTATTTATGCTAAGTAAACTTACAAAAAAGCCCGCAGCAGCAACTACAGAAGGAAAAAAAACCTGGGAAAGTGTAAAAGAAGGATTGAATTTTGTTTTTAAAACGAAAGAAGTGTTGGGCGCCTTGTCGCTTGATTTATTTGCTGTTTTATTTGGAGGGGCAGTTGCAATGGTACCAGTTTTTGCTAAAGACATCCTTCATGTTGGTCCAATTGGTTTTGGTTGGTTAAATGCAGCAACAGATATTGGCGCTATTTCAATGGTCATTGCATTGGCAATGTTTCCATTAAAGAAGCAACAAGGAAAAATTCTATTCTTTGTTGTGGCTGGATTTGGATTGTGCATTATGCTATTTGCCATTTCTAGAGTATTTTGGCTTTCTTTTGCTGCCCTTTTACTCAGTGGATTACTAGATGCTATTAGCGTAGTGATCAGGGGAACGATTGTTCAAATGAAAACACCCGCCGAAATGCGTGGCAGAGTAATGAGCGTAAACCTTATGTTTATAAATAGCAGCAATGAATTGGGCCAATTTGAAAGTGGTCTTGCAGCAAGGTTAATGGGTGTTGTCCCATCTGTTATTTTTGGTGGAGCAATGACTTTGATGGTGGTAACAGCTACTTGGTTTAAAGCTCCTTCTTTAAGGAAAATGGAGTATTAAAGACATTGGTATGAAGCGACTTTCAGTATTAAAATGTACAATAGCTTGTTGATTTAATGGCTATTTGGCTGAATGTTGATAGTCAAATGTTGAATGCGCTCATTTGTATTCAACAAAATACATACATCCTTTTACTTCATAACGCTAATCCCCTATTTTTGCACCTCAATTAATTAGAAACTATGGCTTACGACGTTATCGTATTAGGAAGTGGTCCCGGTGGATATCCGGCTGCAATCCGTGCATCTCAATTAGGTTTTAAAGTAGCAATCATAGAGAAAGAAAGCCTGGGTGGCGTTTGCCTCAATTGGGGTTGTATTCCTACAAAAGCACTCCTGAAAAGTGCACAGGTATATGAATATGCAAAGCATGCTTCAACTTATGGCATTACGGTATCAGGTGTTCAACATGATTTTGATGCTGTTATTAAGCGTAGTAGAGGTGTTGCAGACAAAATGAGTAAAGGTGTACAGTTCTTGATGAAGAAGAACAAGATTGATGTGATCATGGGATATGGAAAAATTCAATCTAAAGGCAAAATAGAAGTTACCGCAGCCGACAATACCAAACAAATAGTTGAAGCCAAATACATAGTAATCGCCACCGGAAGTCGTGGCCGCCAATTGCCTAACCTTCCTATAGATGGAAAGAAAGTTATTGGATATCGTGAAGCAATGGTTTTGCCTCAGCAGCCAAAGAGTATGATAGTAGTTGGTAGCGGAGCAATAGGTGTTGAGTTTGCTTATTTCTACAATAGCATGGGAACAAAAGTTACAATTGTTGAGTTTTTACCACGCATTGTTCCTGTAGAAGATGAAGATGTATCTAAAGAATTGGAAAAACAATATAGAAAGCAAGGGATTACAGTAATGACAAGTTCAACTGTAGAATCAGTAGATATTACTGGTACTGGTGTAAAAGCCAAAGTAAAAACCCAAAGCGGCGAAGTGGTTTTGGAAGCTGATATTGTTTTAAGTGCAGTAGGAATTGCAGCCAATATTGAGAATATTGGTTTGGAATCACTTGGTATAAAAACTGAAAAAGGAAAAATATTGGTTGATAAATTCGGCAAAACGAATGTTGATGGTATTTATGCAATTGGTGATTGCACGCCCGGTCAGGCATTGGCTCACGTAGCAGGTAAAGAGGGCGTAAATGCTGCTGAACACATGGCTTACTTAGAAAAGAAACACCATCATTTGCCAGAAGGAATTGACTACAATAACATTCCTGGATGTACTTATTGTACGCCTGAAATTGCAAGCATTGGATATACTGAAAAAGCAGCAAAAGATGCGGGCTACGAAGTTAAAGTTGGTAAGTTTCCTTTTATGGCAAGTGGTAAAGCAAGTGCAGCAGGTACTACTGACGGATTTGTAAAAGTAATCTTCGATGCAAAGTATGGAGAGTTTCTTGGCGCACACATGATTGGAACCAATGTTACAGAAATGATTGCCGAAGTTTCAGTTGCCCGCAAGCTGGAAACAACAGCTCATGAAATATTAAATGCCATCCACCCCCATCCTACTATGAGTGAAGCACTGAAAGAAGCAACTGCGGTTGCTTATGGAGAAGC
>JANPHE010000212.1:0-3259 GCA_031424295.1 Segetibacter sp.
TCTTATGGATTTGTCGGGTTGTTTACCCTGTTGATTTTGGCTAGTGGAGTGGCTGTATTTTGTGCAGTATTCGAGGGTTCTTTAACTTGGAAACCTGAGCATTTTGTAGAACTATTTAAGCTGTTGTTGAAGAACCGCTAACAACGACGTCTTGTGCCTTGTATGTACTTCATGAGTGTATGAAGCAAATCTCAGACTTCGCTTTTAAAATAAATTCCAATGTGTATATTTGTTTGATGACCGTGGTTTTTTCTCAGACTGTCGTTATGGGCAATTTTAAAGAAGTTCATTCTTCATAGTCATATTTAATATGAAACTATTTCAATTTCAACCAATCAATAAAAATACTTTACAGAATTTAGTTCTTAAAAAAATATGGGCTTCCAATCCAATAACATTCAACGACCCCTTTGAATTTGTGATGCGAGCAAACTACAGAGTTACTCGAGACGGCAAGGTTGAATATTTGACCCAAGACGCCCAAACTTTACTCAATGAAATCAAGGACTGGGCTTCAAAATTTGGAGTTACCTGTTTTTCAGAATGTGAAGATGATGTATCGCAATGGTCACATTATTCATCAAGTCATACGGGCATGTGTCTCACATTCGAAATGGCAAATCCATTACCAGAAAACTTATTCAAGGTCAATTACCAATTGGCATTTCCCGATATAACTGAGAATTTTGAAACTGATTTTTTGGAATATCTTATTACAAAAGGGAAGTGCTGGCGGCACGAAAAAGAACAGCGTCTTATTTTTAAAGAGGGAATTGGACATTACGACTATCCAGGTATACTTTCAGAAATAACCTTTGGTTGCCGCTCAAGTAAAACTGATATTGAAAGTGTTATTAAAATATGCGACAACATTTTCGAAACCGAAGTTGCAATTTCAAAAATGTCAGTTGACCCTAATTCTTTCTTCCTTTCGAAAGCAACCATTTTCAGAAAGCGGGGTGACCCAGTTCCAAAATATTGGATTGAAAGCTGATCAAATAACTGCCCATAATAACTAAGGTTTTGTTGCGCCCAACGGGCATGCAATGATCCGCTTCGGCGGAGAACGAAACCGGTCAGTAAGTGATCTTATGGATTTGTCGGGTTGTTTACCCTGTTGATTTGGGCGAGTGGAGTGGCAGTATTTTGTGCAGTATCCGAGGGTTCTTTAACCTGAAAATCTAAGCATTTCATAGACCTATGTAAGCCGTTGTTGAAGAACCCCAAACAATGGCAGTTGTTACCTTGTATGTACTGCATAAAAAGATGAAACAAAGTTCTAGTTCAATTGTGACTTTATAAAGCCATGTATATATTTGTTGTACGGGGTGGTTTTTTCACAGACTGTCGTTGTACGCAACACGACCTAACCTTTTATTACAGCAAGCGAGACAAATGGATATGTAGAGAAATTATAGTATTTTTACTGAAAACAAATTCATCATGGTTTTAGTCTTGAAAAAGGGGGCATCAAAAAGAGAAATTGAGTCAATTGAAAAAAAGCTCAAAAACAAAGGCGGAGTCGACGTAATGAAGTATTGTGGCAAAATCAAACTTAAAGAAGACGCATTGACTATTCAAAAGAATTTAAGAGATGAATGGCAATAAATTACTTTTAGATACAAACGCTGTTTTATATGTTTTAGGAGGAGATGAGACATTGGCTTCATTTCTGAACGGAAAGGAACTTTATTTATCGATAATATCAGAGTTAGAGTTATTGTCATATAAGAAAATAACTCAGAAAGAAATTAAGGCAATTACTTCCTTTTTGAGCGAACTTACAATTGAAAACATTTCTGAAGAAATAAAAAAAGCTACAATCGAAATTCGGAAGTCTACAAACTTAAAACTGCCAGACTGCATAATTGCTGCAACATCCTTAACTTTAAGCATACCAATAATTAGTTCAGACAAACATTTAAGTTCTGTTCCTGGACTTGACATTGTGCTTTACGAAAAATAAGTACAGCTGCCAATAACTAAGGTTTCGTTTTGCCCAAAGGGCAAGAAATGTAACCGGTTACTAAGTGCTCTTATGGATTTGTCGGGTTGTTTACGCTGTTGATTTGTGCGAGTGGAGTGGCTGTATTTTGTGCAGTATTCGAGGGTTCTTTAACATGAAAACCTGAGCATTTTGTAGAACTATGTAAGCTGTTGTTGAAGAACCGCTAACAACGGCGTCTTGTGCCTTGTATGTACTGCATAAGTGTATGAAGCAAATCTCAGACTTCGCTTTTAAAATAAATACCAATATGTATATTTGTTTGATGAAGGTGGTTTTTTCACAGACTGTCGTTGTACGCAAGCAAAAATGAAATCCCTACTTACAATCATATTTTTTTATACGCTTACCTGCGAGGGACAAAATAAATTTGATAGTGCCAAAAAAACATTCAAGAGCTTTTATTCAAAAATCACACGACAATTCGTAGTTACCGACAGTTTAAGAAATGTTGACTTCGACCAACTGGAGGCAGCAAACAATGAGGTTATTAAAATATTAAACGCATATAAAGCAGAGATTTTTAATTTTTCAGACACTCTTGACTACGACTTAATTTACTTAGTAAAGTCTTCGGATAAAAAGTTAGCACTCATTTCGTGGGACACTAGAACAGGCGGTACTATGATTGCTTTTACAACAATGGCTATATTTAAATCGTCACAAAGTATAGAGACAAAAATGCTCTTGGACACCACTGATGAAAATATGCCACTTACATACATGCATTACAACTCAATTAACACCATCACCAAACATAGTGGCGAAAGAGTTTATTTAGCATGGGGTAACGGGCAAGGTTCGACAATAATTCCTTGGCAAGAGTTGAAAGCATTTTCTATTTTCAGAAGCAAATTGATTGAACCTAAAATATTTCCGAATTCAGCTTCTAGTATTCAGGTCGAGTTTGACCTTAATTCATTCCCTAACAATCAAAAGGTTCCAGTAGTAAAAATAAAAAATGGTGGCACGTCCATACAAGTTCCAATCGTAAACGACAGACAAGGTTTTTCAGGAAAATATAAAACCTATGTGTTTAATGGAAAAGTCTTTAAAGTGAGATGACTTGCCATGCGTACAACATTAAGTGGAGTAGATGAAAAGCTCTAAAATAAAGCCCCGATAATCATGAACTATCGGGGCTTCATATTCTACTCCATGTTTTCATTACCCAGAGTGCTTGTAGGGTGCTAAGTAGCAATAACCATGGTGTCCTCCCATCCAATTAGCAAAAGATGATCCGCGGCGGAGAAC
>JANPHE010000213.1:0-3726 GCA_031424295.1 Segetibacter sp.
ATGGTGCAAAAAATAACCAAACACTTAGGTCTGGAAGATGAAATAGATGAATCGGAAAAAGATTTAAGCAATCCAACAGATATAAATCAGTTAGCCAAAAAAATAGATGAAAATTCAACTGGATCATAGCATTTCTACCAAAATGGGGTTTTAAGCAAGTTGGACAAACAAACATCAACAAATTGCAAATCCAAACTGTGGTTCGGGGCCGAATAAATCTCAACTTTAGTTCTTAAATTCAACTTTATATTTTCAATCAGCAGCGGTTCCGGGCGGAAGGAAGTCAATTTCCCAACCTGCACAAAGCCCTGTTCTTAATTATAATCATCCTAAAAATCTGCGTTCTATAATTCAAATTACACCACCAACGGATTTTCTGCATTTAATGGATTTTGCTTTAGCATGGTTTGTATATGCTCAAAAACGCCTGAATAATACTTCTGTAGTTCGAGGGGTCTTTCAAAGAATAGTTCTATGCTTTCTGCCCAAAATTCCTGTCTGTTCTTAAATGCATTGTCAGTATAGAGGTTGTACATACAATTGGCTATAGAAAAATGGGTTGCTGAAGCTTTTTCCATCAATTTGTAATGATAAAAAAAGTGATTGCCAAACCGGGTTTTTGTTGTTAGCTTTTGAAAATACAATGCATGCGCCATTTCATGAAGCCCAACGTTTACGCCATCATTCGGAATGTTGGTGCCGTGGTAGAAGTGGTCCCATGCAACGGTGATTGTTTTTTTGTACACATGCCCAAGTATTAATGTTGGATCTTTGCCTTTGGTTAGGTATTCCTTAGGGTGTACCTGAATAAACCTATAATAAGGAAGCCTGAATGCCTTTAGGCCAAAAGTTAATTGAATGGCAGAAGCACTAATGAGCACGGGCATTTCCATGTAGGCATTGGGGGTCCTCACTACAAATATTTTTCCATTTATAAATTGGAGTACCCGACTAACAAATATTGGTTGCAAAGTAGCAGACAAATGATAATAAAAAGGAAAATGCGCCTTGAGCATATCATCAATTGCTTCAGCAGAAAACTGGAGGTCTTTGCCAACGTATACAAATGTATCGGCTGTTTTTGATAGTTGACGAATGGTTCTTTTAGTTGATAAATTGCTAATTCGGTTTTCAAACCAGGTAGAAAATACGTAGAGTACCAGGATGCCATTGAGTATTGAGGTTATGCCGATTATTTCATACTGCAAATCTACTTCTGGAGGCAAGACGGTTCGTTGTTCCGGAACTTCTTGTTGTATGGGAATAGGCAATCTTCTTACAGCACTATCGTTTAGTGCCATCAGGCTGTCAATTGTTTGTATGCTTATTTGTAGAATTGTAAACAAATATTCAGGTCATTTTTTCTTTCGGTTGCAAAATACGCTTTCGATTGAAATATGTAATGTTTGTATTGGAATGCTGATTATCTAGCTTCAAATAAATGACAGCCATCAGTTTATAAGACAATTTAAAGCAGATTTGGAAATTACTTTTCAAATTACTTTCGCATATTGCAGATCATTCTATACTTTGTAGCGTGATGCGATTAAAACCAATTAAAATATTTGCTTATGCCAGATAGTCAATCAGTAGAATATAAAGTGAAAGTAGACGAGTTTGAATTCACTTTTACCAATGAACAGTTAGATGCTGCCGATTTGGTTCAGCAGTCTCCGGGCAAATACAATCTCCTGAAAAATCATCAATCCATCAATGCTGTACTACTTGATTCCAATACAACAGCCAAACACCAGATAATTGAAATTGAAGGTCAAAGTTTTGACATTCAGATTAAGGACGAATTGGATCTGATGTTGGACAAATTGGGCTTCACCGCTGTTTCCAATAAGGTTATAAAAGAGATTAAAGCCCCCATGCCGGGTTTGGTATTGGAAATAAATGTGACTGAAGGACAAGACGTGAAGGAAGGAGATAAAATACTCATTTTGGTGGCTATGAAAATGGAGAACAGCCTTATGATCCATGCGGATGCTACCATTAAAAAGATTTGTGTAAAAGCCGGCGACCCTGTAGAAAAAGGGCAGGTGTTGGTGGAATTGGATTAGAAGGAAATGTATGATGTCTGATTTTAGGATGTAGGATGTATGATTTGTGATGTAGTATGTTTGATGTAGGATGTATGATGTAGGATGTATGATTTTATGATGTATGATGTATGATTTGGGATGTTTGAAGTTTGATGTTTGATAGGAGGTTGAGTAAGCAATTTCAGGTTCTTTCACCATTGACCATTCACCACTCACCATTCACTCCGCCCTGGCGGACAGGCATTCACAATTGACCATTCACCCTTGACCATTCACCATTCACCACCTGACCTTTGACAATAAAAAATAAACAATGAAAAAAATATTAGTAGCAAATAGGGGAGAAATCGCATTGAGAATTATGCGTACCATTCGGAAGATGGGCATTCAATCTGTAGCTGTATTTTCTGAGCCCGACAGAAATGCACCCCATGTTTTGTTTGCGGATGAAGCGGTTTGTTTAGGTCCGGCAGCATCTTCGGCTTCGTACCTGAATGCGGACAAGATATTGGCTTTCTGCAAGGAATTGGGCGTAGATGGTATCCACCCCGGCTATGGCTTTTTGAGTGAGAATGCAGATTTTGCGCAAAAAGTCAATGATGCTGGTATCACCTTTATTGGCCCCGGCCCTGAGGCTATGCGGGTGATGGGTTCTAAGCTAGCTGCAAAGGAATGTGTAAAGCACTATAATATTCCAATGGTGCCGGGTATTGATCAGGCAATTGAAGATGTTGCATTGGCAAAGAAAATTGCCAACGAAATTGGTTATCCTATTTTGATAAAAGCCTCAGCAGGCGGTGGAGGCAAGGGAATGCGCATTGTAGAGAAAGATTCGGATCTGGAAGAACAGATGCAAAGAGCCATCAGCGAAGCGAAATCTTCTTTTGGCGATGGTTCCGTTTTTATAGAAAAGTATGTGACTTCGCCACGACATGTTGAGATACAGGTATTGGCTGATAATTATGGGAATACGGTTCATTTGTTCGAAAGGGAATGCAGCATTCAACGTCGTCACCAAAAAGTGGTAGAAGAATCTCCCTCATCAGTGCTCACTCCCGAACTGCGGAAAAGAATGGGCGAGGCTGCGGTAATGGTTGCAAAGTCTTGTAACTATACCAGCACAGGTACTGTGGAGTTTCTGATGGATGATCAACTCAATTTTTATTTTCTGGAAATGAATACCCGTCTGCAGGTTGAGCATCCGGTTACAGAAATGATCACCGGTATTGACCTGGTAGAAGAACAGATAAAAATTGCCAGAGGAGAGCAATTGGGTTTTACGCAAGAAGATCTGACCATTCATGGCCATGCAGTAGAGTTAAGAGTTTATGCAGAAGATCCATTAAATAATTTTTTGCCTTCCATTGGTACATTGGAAAAATATGTAAAGCCAACAGGAGATGGCATACGTGTAGACGATGGTTATGAAGAAGGAATGCCTATTCCTATTTATTACGATCCGATGATTGCCAAATTGGTAGCCCATGGTAAGGATAGAACAGAGGCCATACAAAAAATGAAGGAGGCCATCAAGAACTATAAGATCGAGGGTCTATCCACCACGCTCCCTTTTGGAACCTTTGTTTTTGAGCACGATGCGTTTGTTAGCGGACATTTTGATACGCATTTTGTGAAGAATTTTTATACACCGGAATTGATAAAAGAAAAGCAAAAAGAA
>JANPHE010000214.1:0-11992 GCA_031424295.1 Segetibacter sp.
ATAAGGAACAATTTTAGCATGAGAAACCTGTTATTTTTTTTCCTGGTTGGGGTGTCGCTAGCTTCGTGCAGTAGTGGAGATGGTAGCAAAGAAGTTATAACAGTAAAGGACTCTACCATTAGAATAAGTGTTGATGAAAGCTTTGAACCGATAATGAGAGCGCAATTAAAGGTGTACGAAGTGGCTTATCCTGATACCAAAGTGATTGCCTCTTACAAATCAGAGGCAGAGTGCTTGAGGGATTTACAAAACGATAGCACTAGAATTGTAATCATCTCAAGAGAGCTTAATAAAGAAGAAACGCAGTTTTTTAATGGCAAGATTGGATTTAAACCGGCATTTGAAAAATTGGCAAAAGATGCCATTGCAGTTATTGTGAATGTAAATAGTAAAGACTCTGTGTTTTCAAAGGACGAACTGAAGCAAATGCTTGCCGGAAAGTCGAAAGCTGCTTTTAATGTAGCGCTTGATGGTAAAAATGCTACTAGCACTGTACGCTATTTAAGTGATTCTTTGCTGGCAGGCAAACCATTTGGCTCAAATATTACAGGTGCTAATAATAGTGAAGACCTCATTAACTATATTGCATCCACTGACGATGCTGTTGGTTTTGTAGGAATAAGTTGGGTTACAAATCCAAAGAATAAACAACAAGAAGTAGCTTTGAAACATGTTAAACTAGCATTAGTAGAATGTGATATGAATTGTGAAAAAGGCAGCTATGCCAGGCCTTCTCAACAAACAATAACATTTGGTCAGTATCCTTTGGTACGAGGATTGTATTACGTTTTAAAAGAAAATTATGCAGGGCTAGGGTCTCGATTGGTTCAATTCCTTTCTACAGAAAGAGGGCAACTGATTTTTAGAAGAGCGTTGCTGGTTCCTGTGAAAATTAACTTTGACAGGAGAAGAACACAAATAAAAATGAGCAAATAAAAACACTAATTAAATAAAAACAAAAATGATCAGAGTTACTACCTTTTTTCTGGCTATTTTACTTTCAACCACCGTATTACTTGCCCAAACTGTTGACGAGGCAAGAAAGGACATTTACCATGGAAAATATAAAACAGCTAAAGAGAAATTAAATAAAATATTAGCCGCTAATGGTAAAGACCCACAAGCTATTTATTGGCTCGGACAAGCTACTATTGACGATGAAGACAACATTGCTGGAGCTAAAACAGTATATCAAAATGCACTCAACAGCGGTGTAAATGACCCGGTTATTTGGGTGGGAATGGGGCATGTAGAGCTGCTTGAAGGCAAAAAAGATGCAGCTCGCCAACGCTTTGAAGCAGCCATAGCTAACACGCTGGACAAAAAGAAAAAAGAAAACCCCAACATTTTAAATGCTATTGGACGCGCCAATGCTGATGGACCTGCAAATTCAGGAGATCCTTCTTATGCTATAGAAAAGTTAAAAAGAGCAGCAGAGCTTGATCCAACCAATGCTGATATATTTGTTAACCTCGGTATCAACTATCTTAAATTGGGCTCTGACCAAGGAGGCAATGCATATGAAGCCTATACCAATGCATTGAAAGCAGAACCAACCAATGCAAAGGCGATATTTAGACTAGGTAAAATATTTGAAAGCCAAGGAAATCCAGAAAAATATCTTCAATATTTCCGTGACGCGGTAATTGCTGACCCTGCTTATGCTCCAGCTTTTCTCGCCTTATATAATTACTATTCTTATAGAGATGTAAATAAAGCAAGGGAATATTTGGAAAGTTATTTAGCAGCCAGCGATAAAGATTGTAATACAGATTTTTTCTATGCCGATTACCTTTTTCGTTCAGGTAAGTATCAAGAGTCATTGGACAAATCAAAAGCCATGAGAGTTGGGACATGTAAAGATTATCCACGATTGCCTTTGTTATTTGCTTACAACTATGATAGGTTGGGAGATAGTGTTAGTGCTGTCAAGGAGTTCGAATCTTTTATGACTTTAAGCAGCCCAGATAAAATTAATTCAAGAGACTACTTATTTGGGGCTTCCATTTTGAAGAAAATGAATGGGGGAGAAGAAACAGCTATCGCTTATCTCAAAAAAGCTTTGGAAGTTGATACCTCAAGGGCAAATCGTTTTCAATATATGGATACCATAGCCTTTTTGTATCAAAGAATGGGAAAATTAAACGATCGTCTTGAATGGTTAAAGCAAAGCTATTATACCAATCCTTCTCCTAACAATAGAGATATTTATAATTTGGCAGAAGCTTCTACCACTGCAGGAAATTTTGATCTTGCCGACAGTATGAGTAGAGTTTACATTCAAAAATATCCAACCCAAAATTATGGATATGTACTATTATCAAAATCAGCAATTGCCCGGGATAAAGATACCACTACAGGTTCTGCGGTTCCTTCGGTGATGGAGTACATCAAGTTTATGGAGAACACTGATAAGGTGAAGTACAAGAACCAAATCATTGGTAATTATGGTTACTTGGTTTATGTACATGCCAATGTATTGAAAGATTACCCGTTAGCTATACAGGACCTTGAAGGTATATTGGGTGTTGACCCTGAGAATGCATATGCTAAAACGACTATAGAACAAATAAAAAAAGTGATGAACCAACCTAAGCAGCCGGCAAAAAAAGCCGCTTCTGCTAGCAAGGGTTGATCCTTTATGTAGAAAATAGTTATGTTGCTCCCGGTTCGCCGGGAGTTTTTATTTTACATATGCTCCAGACTTTTTACTTTTGCAACTTAAATCAAGGATATGTTTTTTTTAGATGCGGCAATTAATGATGTTAATTCATCGGCAAACTACCTTCCCATTGGCATTCAATTCTTTTTTGCCATTTTATTTATAGGCTTCATGATGGGTTTAACGCACTGGACAGGACCTAAAAGAAAAACACAGGATAAACTGCAAAATTTTGAGAGTGGAATAGAAGCTGTGGGAAATGCACGTCAGCCAATGGCAGTAAAATATTTTTTAGTAGCCATATTGTTTGTATTGTTTGATGTGGAAGTCATCTTTTTCTACCCTTATGCTGTCAATTTTAGAGCATTGGGTTGGGAAGGTTTTGGTGCTGTGGCAATGTTCGTTGGTTTTTTTCTTGCCGGATTTTATTACATTATCAAAAAAGGGGCTTTGCAGTGGGAGGATTAAAGCATTCCTTTTTATTTAATAGAGTTTTATTAAAACTATTTATATCAGATGTTGTTATTACATCTTCAGCTCAATAGTAAAGAACAATCGGAGTTTAAAACCAATTGTAGTTAATTGAAGTTCATGTACTACTTTTGGCACGCCATTTTGAATAGTTTTTGTACCCTTTTATTAGTAAAAGATGAAAGGTTTGGTTGGAATTATCGCTAAAAATGAAAAATTATGTCTCGTCCGGTAAGGTTTCAGACTAAAGTTAAAGAATTAGAAGCACCCCAATATATTGGAGAAGGATTTATGGCTACATCCATGGAGAAAGTAATAGGTCTTGCACGTAAAAACTCTATTTGGCCTTTGCCATTTGCTACTAGTTGCTGCGGAATCGAGTTTATGGCTACCATGGGTTCTCACTACGATCTCGCCCGTTTTGGCAGTGAGCGATTGGGGTTTTCTCCCCGCCAATGCGATCTTTTAATGGTGATGGGAACGATTGCAAAAAAAATGGCCCCCATTTTAAAGCAGGTTTATTTACAAATGGCCGAGCCGAGATGGGTAATCGCTGTTGGTGCTTGCGCTTGTTCGGGTGGTATTTTTGATTCTTACAGTGTATTGCAAGGTATTGATCAGGTTATTCCGGTTGATGTTTATGTTCCGGGTTGCCCACCGCGTCCGGAGGCAATCATTGATGGTGTTTTGAAAATTCAAGATCTTGTTCACAATGAAGGCTTGAGGCGAAGAAATACGGATCAGTACAAGGCATTGATGAATAGTTATGGAATTGAATAATTGTAATAGTGTGCTTGATAACTTTATTAAGTTTTACAGCATTCCTTTTTTAATAATTAGAAATGAACTTGACTAACGATATTATTCAGCAACGGCTGAAGGAAAATTTTGGAGAAGATGTGACCGATTTTCAGGAACCTTATGGAATGCTTACGTTTACTGCTCGTTGCGAAATGAACATAGAAGTAATGAGGTTCTTATTCGATGACATTGAACTTCAATTCAAATTTTTGACTGATTTGTGTGCTGTTCATTATCCTGACAGAACAGGAGAAGAGTTAGCAATAGTCTATCATTTGCACAATTTGGTTGCCAATGTTAGAATTAGGTTTAAAGTGTTTGCGCCGATTGCCCAACCCGATGTATTCACTGCTACCACAATATTTGAATCTGCAAATTGGATGGAACGTGAAACATTTGATTTTTATGGTGTAAACTTTATCGGTCATCCAAATCTTAAGCGTATTTTGAATGTGGACGAAATGGATTATTTTCCTATGAGAAAAGAATATCCAATGGAAGACCAAACCAGGATAGATAAAGACGATGAAATGTTTGGCAGAGGAGGCAGTCATGAATACGGTGACGTAAGAAATGAGCGCATTCAAGGAACGATACCTGAACCTGAAAAGGGATAAGGGTCGTTGTTATTGATAGAAATTGAATAGAAATATAATAAAATGTTGATACAAAATAAAAAATGTCTTTAGTAGAACAACATAAACATAAAGTGCTCCCAAACGGAAGCATTGAAAAGACCACTACAACGCTTAACCTTGGTCCAACGCATCCTGCTACGCATGGTGTTTTCCAAAATATTTTGGAAGTAGATGGGGAAAGAATTGTTGATGCCGAGCAAACTGTCGGTTATATCCATCGAGCATTTGAAAAAATAGCTGAACGCAGACCGCTTTATCAGATTACGCCATTAACTGACCGTTTGAATTATTGTAGCAGCCCAATAAATAACATGGGATGGCATATGACCTGTGAAAAGTTATTAGGCGTTGAAACCCCGAAAAGAGTTGATTACCTCCGTATCATTATCATGGAGTTGGCTCGTGTTGCGGATCACCTTATTTGCAACTCAGTTATTGGAGTTGACACCGGTGCTTTTACAGGATTCCTTTATGTAATGCAGTACCGCGAACTTATTTATGAAATATGGGAAGAAGTTTGTGGGTCCAGACTTACTACAAACATTGGTCGTATAGGTGGGTTTGAAAGAAATTTTAATGACATAGCTTTCAGAAAATTGGAAAAATTCCTGAAGGAATATCCAGCCGTTCTTAAAGAATTTGAAAACCTTTTTACCCGCAACCGGATCTTTATGGAAAGAACCCAGGGTGTTGGCGGAATAGGAGCTGAAAGAGCATTAAACTATGGATTTACAGGTCCAAACTTAAGAGCAGCTGGTGTAGATTATGATGTTCGTGTTCATTCACCTTATTGCAGCTATGAAGATTTTGATTTCACAGTTCCGGTTGGTAAAACAGGAGATGTTTATGACCGTTTTTTGGTGAGAAATGAAGAAATGAAACAATCGTTAAACATCATTAGGCAGGCGTACGAAAAAGTGAAAGCATTCAAAGGCAAAGACGCTGAAGTATTCCATGCAGATGTTCCTGAGTACTTCCTTCCTGAAAAGAAAGATGTATATACCAAAATGGAAGCATTGATTTTTCATTTCAAGATCATTATGGGCGAGGTAGATATTCCGGCAGGGGAAGTTTACCACAGTGTAGAAGGAGGAAATGGAGAAGTTGGGTACTATCTGATTAGTGACGGTGGTCGTACGCCATATCGATTACATTTTCGCAGGCCATGCTTTATTTACTACCAGGCATTTACTGAGCTGGTAAAAGGAAGCATGTTGAGTGATGCCATCATTTGTATGAGTTCGCTCAATTTGATTGCAGGTGAAATGGATGCTTAACAAACTTTAAAAATTAAAAATGAGAATTACTGTAATTTTCATTTTGCATTTAACAAATAAATGATACAGTTTTCAGAAGAAAGTTTACAGAAAGTAAAGGTGATTATTGATCGCTATCCTGAGGGTAAACACAAAAGTGCATTGTTGCCTGTTCTACATTTAGCGCAGGATGAGTTTGGTGGATGGTTGGATGTTCCTGTAATGGATTATGTGGCAGAATTGCTAAACATCACACCTATAGAAGTGTATGAAGTGGCTACTTTCTACAGCATGTACAATATGAAACCGGTAGGCAAGTTTTTGTTTGAAGTCTGTCAAACGGGGCCATGTATGGTAAAGGGTTCAGATGATATCATTAAGTATATAAAGATCAAATTGAATATTGGGGTTGGTGAAACAACACCCGATGGATTATTTACATTGAAATTGGTAGAATGCCTTGGTGCATGTGGATATGCACCAATGATGCAGTTGGGAAAACATTATCGTGAACATCTAACTCCTGAAAAAGTAGATGCAATCATTGATGAATGCAGAGGGTTTTCGGCAAAAAATAATTAGTTAACCGGCATAGCAACTGCCATAAATTAAAGTTGACTTGAAAAGATATTTTGTCAGCTTACTATTGCTCTTTGTATCGTTTGTTTCATTTGCCCAGGAAGATACAGTTTCTTTAAAAGAAGCTGTTGTACAATTGGATCAAGCATTATTACACAGGGATACAGTTATTTTGCTGGATATTCTTGATCAGAAAGTTAGCTTTGGACATTCAAACGGGTGGACAGAGACCAAAAGGGATATTATTAGTGATTTAAGCAGTGGATACTTGTATTATGAAAAGTTGGAAACCTCTAATTTGGAGATAACAACAGGAAAAAAATGGGCAAGTGTGAGAATGAAGGCGAGTGCTAAAGGTATCGTTAATAAAAAGGCCTTTGATTTGCAGTTATTCGTTTTGCAAGTTTGGATAAAGGAAAAGAATAGATGGAAATTAATTGCCAGACAGAGTACCAAATTGAACAATTAAAATTGTAACATGAAAAAGTAAAAATGTGAAATTATGGTTGGCAGTTTTACAAATTAGCTAACTGAGTTTTTCATTTTTCATTCGATAATAAATGGCGCAGAAATTATTATTAGCAAACGATCACATTGAAGGCATCAGGTATTATGATGCTTACCGCAGGCATGGTGGATACAATGCAGTAGAGAAGGCAATCAAAATGTCATCTGGTGAAATTGTAGATGAAGTAAAAAAGAGCGGACTTCGTGGCCGTGGTGGAGCAGGTTTCCCCACCGGTTTAAAGTGGAGCTTTCTTGCAAAGCCTGAAGGTGTGCCTCGTTACCTCGTATGCAATGCAGACGAGAGTGAGCCCGGTACTTTTAAGGATAGATATCTCATGGAGTTTCATCCTCATCTTTTATTAGAAGGTTTAATCGTGTCCTCTTTTGCATTAGGCAGCAACCGTACTTATATCTATATCCGCGGTGAATATGCATGGATTGTTGATATTCTGGAACAAGCTATTGCAGAGGCTAATCATAATGGTTGGCTAGGAAAGAATATTAAAGGAACTGGATTTGATTGCCAGATTTATGTACAGCGTGGTGCAGGTGCCTATATCTGCGGAGAAGAAACAGCCCTGATTGAAAGTTTGGAAGGAAAGCGTGGTAATCCAAGAATAAAACCACCTTTCCCTGCCGTTAAGGGTTTATGGGATTGCCCAACTGTCGTCAATAATGTAGAAACCTTAGCAGCTGTAGTTCCCATCATAAACATGGGCGGTGAGGAATATGCAAAAATTGGAGTGGGAAAATCTACAGGCACAAAATTGATGAGTGCTTGTGGCAAGATCAACAAGCCCGGTGTCTATGAAATAGACATGACCATTAGCGTAGAGGAATTTATTTACAGCGATGAATATTGTGGCGGCATTACCAATGGAAAGCGGTTAAAAGCCTGTATTCCCGGTGGTTCATCCGTTCCGATTTTGCCAGCTAATTTATTACTCAAAACAGCAAAGGGCGAAACGAGGTTGATGAATTATGAAAGCTTATCAGATGGAGGTTTTGCTTCAGGTAGTATGATGGGCTCCGGAGGTTTTGAAGTGTTGGATGAAGACCAGTGTATTGTAAAACACACCTTGACATTAGCGCGTTTTTATCACCACGAAAGTTGTGGACAGTGCAGTCCATGTCGTGAAGGAACAGGTTGGATGAAAAGAGTGTTGAATAATCTTGAATTTGGTAAGGGTAAGTTGAGTGATATTGATTTGTTATGGGATATCCAAAGCAAAATTGAAGGCAATACCATTTGTCCTTTGGGGGATGCTGCAGCTTGGCCGGTTGCAGCAGCTATCAGACATTTTAGAGATGAATTTGAATGGCATGTAACCAATGCCGATGAGGCTCAAACAAGGAATTTTGGGTTGGCTGGGTATGCTAAACCTTTGGTAATAGCAACATTATAAAATCAAATTGATGGGACTTGTTTTCGCAAATATTAAACTATCTAACCCGGTTATAAATAATCAGCGGGTATTAGAAACAAGTTGCCTAGTTGACAGCGGTTCAACATATTTGTGCATTCCGCCACATGTGGCTTTGCAGTTAGGACTTTCTGAATTGCAAAAAAGAGAGGTGACATTGGCAGATGGTTCTGTGAAGTTAGTTCCTTACTCTGGGCCGATTAAAGTGGAGTTTGAGGATAGGCTTTGTTTTGTAGGGGCAATGGTGATGGGAGATCAATGTTTGCTAGGAGCTATACCTATGGAAGATATGGATTTGGTGATTCATCCTAAATTATTGAAACTGTCTGTCAACCCTGCTTCGCCAAATGTGGCGAGTGGGATGGCGAAATAAATTTGATTTTGAACTTTTGAATTAACAATGAACCACATAGAAAACATAGAGATAAAAAACTTTAAATCCATTAAACACGCCTCGATCAAGGATTGTAGACGGGTAAATGTTTTTATTGGTTATCCTAATGTTGGAAAGAGTAGTATTTTGGAGGCGATGTCACTTTTTTCTGTTAATAAAGAGGGTATTAATTTGAATGATTTTGTTCGAGTTGAAAAGTTGACGACTTTCTTTTTTGATGGGCATATTGAAAATGATGTTGAAATAATTATTAATTCAATTGAAAGAATACAGGCAAATTATTCTGGGGGACTTTTGAATATTAAGAATGAATTTGATAGAGAAAAATATGGATTTGAAAATATTGATAATACCAAATCTTTTATTAGTGGTAAGTTAGAGGCTTCTGAAATGTGTTTGTATTCGATAACTGATTCTGGAAACATTAATGGTTTTAGAGGTAACAATGGTATACAATTTCATAATGCCAATCAATCAACTAAGATTTTAAAATATGATTTTAAGAAGGGAATAAAATTTAATTCTGAAAAGGGGTGGCAATTTTTTCATCCATTTGGGGAAAATATTTTTTCGGTTATTTCAGAAAATAAGATCATTCAAAAAGAAGTTGAAAAACTTTTTCTGCCTTACAATCTAGAATTGCTTTTTGATACAAGACAACAGGTATTTACAATTCTAAAGCGAACGCAATCGGGAATATTTACTATTCCATATGAATTAGTTGCGGATACTCTGCAAAGAATGATTTTTTATAAGACTGCTGTAATGAGTAATAAGGAAAGTATCCTTCTATTCGAAGAACCTGAGGCACACATGTTTCCGCCTTACATTTCTAAGTTCACTTCGGAAGTTACTTACGATGAAAATGGAAATCAGTTTTTCATAGCGACACACAGCCCTTTTGTGATTAATGACTTTATGGAAAATTTGAAAAATGATGAACTAGCAATATTTACGGTTGGATATGATAAAGAAACAGGCGAAACTTTGATTAGGAAAATGGATGATGATGAAATGCACGAAATATACCAATATGGGGTAGATTTTTTTTTGAATTTGGAAAATTTCTTACCGCATGCTAAACAGCAATAAGTGTATTATTCCGGAATGTTACATTGATTCCTGTTTAGTTGAAGTTCTTTTAGTCGCAGACAGAGATTATGTAAATCATCACAAAGGAAATGGAAAAGTAGCTTTGGAAATGAGAGATAGATTTAATAACGATTTTTGTATCGGTAGTATAGATGAAGATAGAAAAGCATTGGATTATTTAAAATTTTTTGTAAACAAAAAGGAAACCGAATTTTTAAGATTATGGAAACACAAATCTAAACATCAATATATCATTCAAATCAGGCCTGTAATTGAGAAGTGGATTATTACAATTTGTGAAATAGCCGGAATTAGTTTGATTGAGTTTAATTTGCCGAATGAATTAAAAAGTTTGTTGAAAGTCACTAAGTCAATTGGCTCTAGGAAAGATGAAAGATTAATTAATCTTTTTAAAGAAATGAAAAGAAAAAATTGTGAACCAGTAATTGAGTTAAAATTGTGGTTGGAATTTTTGAAAAATAATAAGCAAAACGCAAACGTAGATTTACTATAAAATGCCTGAAGAAATAAAAAATACGCTACCTGCCAACTTCAAGGTAACAATTGACGACATTACCATAGAAGTAGCGCCAGGAACAACAGTTCTGATGGCTGCTCGCAGAATCGGTGGTGATGTAACCCCTCCAGCCATGTGCTTCTACAGCAAGCTACAAGGCAGTGGAGGTAAATGCCGTACCTGCCTGGTAGAAGTAGCTGCTGGTTCAACGGCAGATCCAAGACCAATGCCCAAACTGGTGGCATCTTGTCGTACCAATGTAATGGATGGAATGGTGGTTAAGAGTATGACCAGTGACAAAGTATTGGAAGCCCGTAAAGGCGTAACTGAATTTTTGTTGCTTAATCATCCGCTGGATTGCCCTATCTGTGACCAGGCGGGAGAGTGCCATTTGCAGGATTTAAGTTATGACCATGGTCGCGAAGGAACCAGATATGAATTTGAAAGAAGATTGTTTGAGCGGGAAGATATTGGTCCTTATATCCAATTGCATATGACGAGGTGCATTCTTTGCTATCGTTGTACATATGTAGCTGATCAACTTACAAACAGCAGGGTTCATGGTATTTTGGATAGAGGAGAACATGCTCAAATCAGTACATTGATTTCGAAGGCGATAGACAATGATTTTAGTGGAAACATGATTGACGTTTGTCCAGTAGGAGCGCTTACTGATAAGACGTTTAGATTTAAGAATAGGGTTTGGTTTTTAAAACCCATGAATGCACATAGGGATTGTGATAAATGCTGTGGTAAAGTTACCCTTTGGAACAGAGGTGATGAGGTTTTTAGAGTTACTGCAAGAAAAGACGAATGGGGTGAGGTCGAGGACCACGAAGGAAAACCTGCCTGGATTTGTAATACCTGTCGGTTTGATAAAAAGAAAACAAGTGATTGGAAAATTGAAGCTCCAAGAGACATCAACCGTCACTCTGTAATTTCTCAAGGGCATTATGAAAATTTACAAAAGCCCGGCGAAGTAATGGAAAAACTGATGCACCAGAAACCGAGGTTATTAATGGACATTCATTCCATAAGTGAAGTAAATAAGCCGGATGTACATTTAAGCGAATTGCCGGGACCTGCAGGAAGTGATGTGTTTAATAAAAAGGATGAGCAATCATTGCCTGCAAACAAAAAGTAGACAAATTAACTATGACACTTTTAGCTTTAAATATTGGATTTATAATAGAAAAACTTGTGCTGATTGGAGCTGTTATTACAGGTTCATTAGTCATTGCTATGTATGCTACTTATGGTGAGCGGAAAGTAGCAGCTATATTACAGGACAGAAGAGGGCCAAATCGTGCGGGACCATTTGGTCTTTTGCAACCATTGGCCGATGGAGGCAAACTTTTTTTCAAGGAAGAAATCATTCCGAGCACATCCAATAAATGGTTGTTTATTTTAGGTCCATGCCTTGCAATGATGACGGCTATGATGACCAGTGCAGTTATTCCTTGGGGAAAAATTCTTCACTTTAACCTGTTTGGCATTGATAGAATTGTTCAATTGCAAATAGCTGATGTAAACATTGGACTATTGTATATTTTTGGAGTAATTAGTACCGGAATTTATGGTATTATGATTGGCGGTTGGGCAAGTAATAATAAATTCTCTTTAATGGCTGCTATGCGCGGTGCATCGCAGG
>JANPHE010000215.1:0-5506 GCA_031424295.1 Segetibacter sp.
ATGAGGAGTAGGATAAAGGTGAATTTCATGGGGCAAAAATATGTTTTAATTACCAAAGTTTGTTTTCATACAAACAAGCTATATACCAATAATTTTTTAGTTATATTAAGAGAACGAGCACATCCTTAATGATGGAAAACAATACCCCAACTTTAGCCAATTTTTTGAGTTTCATTAATGGGTTTCACCATTCAATTTCCATCTTGTAAGAGATTGCTGTTAAAAACCTGGAACCATTAAAAATGTACCAACCTGTACAGCCGTAAAATGGTTCTCAGTCCGGTTTAAAATTCAAATAAATTTTTTATTTTCGATTAAAAATTAAACCCCATGAAAAAATTAATCTTTACAACTGCGCTTGCCTTTATTGGGCTATCATCTTTTGCCCAGGTATCTTTTGATGCCAAAACCAATCACGAACAGGAAAAAGCTTATGGTCCTGCTATAGAGAAAACGATCATTGACTCTAAATCCGGGGACAGTGTAAACATATCTGTTGAAGTGATGCTAAAAAAACCGATACCAATGGGCTGTCAGTATATCTACCGCATCACCAATAAATCTACTGACAAAACAGCAAAAGTGACTACAGACAAGTATGCTGACCAATTTCAATTGAAAGGCGAGAAAATAAAGCCGGGTGAGGCTATTGATTTTCTGGTAAATACCATGAGCAGATGCGAAGGCAAAACGGGATATGAAAAATGCATTAACTGTCAGCCAACGCTGATTATAACAAAAGTGGAGATCAAATAAAAACTACACAACAATGATTTGAAGCCGTTCCCAACACAAGGAACGGCTTTTATTACCGCTTTTCTTGGCCGAATACCTACTAATTTTTTATTTCAGCTTGCAATCAACTGTGTTATTATCTCAAACTGAGGTGTGTGGTTAACGCCTGACCACCTTAAATGCCATATTTCGACCATGACCTTGTATGATAGCAAGATTTATCCATGACAATGCAAACTGCTCTAACAGTTCTACTTTGTCTGATTTGCCAAAATCTATACAAGAACCAAATCCGGCATCCATTGCTAGTTGCAAAGCAATCGATTTCGCCTTTTCACTATCCCCGGCCATAAACATATCTATGGCATCCCCATTATAAATGGGCTTGAGCATATTTTCAAAACCCGTACTATTGAAACATTTTACAACCTCTGCACGGGTTTTATCTGACAGGCAATGATATACTGTTTTGTAGGGTTCAGGAGACTGACGAACAGAATTTGTGGCGTCAATAATAACCTTACCCGAAACGTCTCCCATCTGGTCCATAATTTCAAAAATGGCAGTGGGTGGAGTGGCAATCAAAACTACTTCCGATTTTGCTACTGCTTCGCTAATAAGAAATACATGGGTGTTTTTGTTTTTTAATAAATCCAAACCTTTAAAACGGTGCACAACCTGCACTCCCAAATGTATTGTGTGTCCTTTCTCAGACCAGTTAGTGGCTAGGGCACCCCCTACATTACCGGTTCCTATAATGGCTATATTCATGTTTTAATTTTTATGAAACTTATCGGGCAAAAAATACCAAATGGGTATGCCAACAAAAATAAGAAAGGATAGATGAACCGAAAGCAACGCCAAAGGAATTGATAGTAAATACAAACCTGAGGAGA
This sequence comes from Segetibacter sp., assembly GCA_031424295.1. Lineage (GTDB taxonomy): Bacteria > Bacteroidota > Bacteroidia > Chitinophagales > Chitinophagaceae > Segetibacter. The sequence goes on from JANPHE010000215.1 coordinate 1,632, forward strand.
GGAGATTACTTTTTTGTACCATCTTATTGTATGGAATCAATTTCGCTTCTACCTCAATATATCTCCTCATTAAAAAAAATGCCAACGCATTAAAAAACATAATCAATCCATAAAACATAGAAGCCTGGTAAAGCATAGGATGTTCGGCTAAAAATGCAGTGGGTAATGGAATTAGTGACATAGCAAAAAGTAAAAACGCATTGTACCAAACAAGTTTTGAAGATGAATGTGGTATTTTATCAAACAGCGAGTGATGGTTAAGCCACATGATGGCTACTACAATAAAACTCAACAGATAGGCCAGCAATTTTGGCACCAATGCAAGAAGCACACCCCATACGTCCTGCTCCGTAAAACTTTCCTTTAGTTCGGGAATGTGTAACTCCAAAACCATTATGGTAATTATGATGGCAATAACGCTGTCACTAAAGGCTTCTATCCTGTTTTTACTCATGCTAAAATTCATACCGTAAAAAAACTCCAGTATTTTTTGTGGTCGAAAAATTGTTTCTTCCTGTTTCGGATACATCTGCCGCAGCGCCAATCTGAAAAGCTTTTATTTTTAATCCTACACGTAACCGCTGGGTAAAAAAATAATTATTGGTATTAATGGTTGGAAAAGCATTTACCAATTCCAACTGAGTATATAGATTTACCTTCTCTGTCAACTTAGGTGTGTACCTTCCTAAAAAGAAGAAATCCACATTCGGATTTTTCAATGTTTCAGCAACAATCCAAGTAAAAACAGTAAGGTCCTTTTTTGTTTTTACATATTGAATGCCGGCCTTTGGATACACGCCCCTGTTTAGAATACTCACCACCGCAACAGGAGCAAAACCTTTTAATTTTTCAAGATTAAAACTAAAAGCCTCTGTAAAGCCAAATTGGGGCAGGTTGGTCGTTTTAGTCATTTTATAATCGAGGCTTGCACGGTTTCGATTAAAGAACAAAAACTTTGAATTTTGTCCTTCAGCATTTTTTGTAAACTTGAAAAACATGATATCCAGCGTTGTTTTTTTGTCGCCGGAAAAAGCCTCCACCGGAATTTGAGCCATTGCAACACCCCTCAACAGAAGTGTTGCAATGAGCCAATAAAAAGGTATCCTCCTATTCATTATTTAAGTTGGCTTAAGATACTTAAAAAAGCCTGAGGGTTTACAACAAAAGGTAAGTGGGAAGTTTCCATTTCAAATACTTTTTTCACACTGCCATTGGCTTTTATCATTTGCTGCTGTAATGCATACGGAACCGCATAATCATTTTTAGTACTGATGTAATACTTTGATACGGTATTGAATTTCGTTGTCAATGTCACCTTATCATTCAACCCTTTTACAGGTTCTGCCCTGTGGTATTTTACCAAAGCTTCTTTCATAAAATCGGGACAATCGGCACAAACCACATTGGCAATAGCGTCTTTCTTAATACTTACCAACGTATAATCTTTATTGAATTCGAAAACATCAATTGGTTTGTTGTTTAAAAACTTATTGGTGATAGAAGAAACATCTTCGCCATTTTTTGGCAAATAGGCCGCTACATAAATCAACTTATCAATTTTGTTAGGAATATTTTCGGCCACCTGACTAATGATTACCCCGGCCATTGAATGCCCAACCAATATTACCCTGCCATCCACCTTATTAATGGCATTGGTAACCGTTTTTACATAGTCGTTCAATCCAACGCCCACCCCGTACGTATTATCTGCACCATGTGCCGGCAGGTTTATTACTACAACATTTGCATTTTTAGCTAAATCATTCCTTACAAAGCCCCAAGCACTTTCATCTGCCCATGCACCATGCACCAATACATATGTAGGGTACCGTTTTTTGTTATCGTCCAATGCCTTCACTACCAGTTCAGCAGCTTTGCCACCTGAGTTTTGTTGCTGACCGGTTATTAAATTACCATCTCTCACTGCGAAACCATCAAACATATGTGCTACCACAAATTTTGAATTGGGCATTTTTCTTGCCTCATCTTCAATGCGAAAAGGTTGAATTTTTTTGCCTACATAAGTATCGGCATAATTTTCTTCGCTATTGGCAAATCCGGTCCATTTTTTACCTTCTACCAAATATTTTCCATTGGACAATTTTGCATCTAACAACACACAAGTACCATGACAAATAGCTGCAGTTGGTTTACCCGTTTGATAAAAATCTGAAACGAACTTCAGGATTTCGGGGTTTTTATACATGGTGTACATAGGCCCTTGTCCTCCACAAACAAAAATGGCCTTGTAATCATTCATATTTACAGTAGATAATTTCAAGGTGTTTTTAGTAAGCGCCATTTTCGCGGGATCTTTTTTAAACCCCAACGAAATGTAATCAAATGCTGCATACTTACTTTCATCCTCAGGATCACTAAAACCATCAAATTGTAGTGCACCTCCTTCTAAGCTGGCAATTTCTACAGTATACCCTGCTTCGTTAAAAACCCAATAAGGATGTGTGAGTTCTGCATACCAAACACCAATAGGCCAACCTGTAGTTTTTGAAACAGATGGGTTGCTGGCAATCATCAGAATTTTTCCACTATTGCCTGCATTGTGTTGTGCAAAGGACTTCAAAGCTATCATGCTAATAAAGAGAAATAAAACAAGCTTTTTCATTTTTATAAATTTTTTCAAAACAAATGTCTGTACTATATCTACCTTTGACAATAGTTTAACCCAAAAGTGCGATACATACTTTTGGGAAAGTAATATGAAATTCAATGCTTTAAATCAATGCCTGATTTTAATTATAAGGGTAAAATTTATTATAACCCCGTTCAATTGATCATGGAACAAATTGGTGGTACATGGAAAGCCCCCATTTTATGGAGATTGAGAGAACAAACGATGCGCTACGGAGAATTGAGAAAAGATATACCGCATATATCCGATAAAATGCTGACCACACAGTTAAGAGAGTTGGAAGAAGATGGCTACATTAGCCGAAAGGTTTATGCGGTTGTACCACCCAAAACTGAATATTCATTAACAGAAGATGGTAAGGAAATCATTGAACTTATAACGACCATTAGAAACTACGGGTTGAAAATGATAGAAAAATATAAGCAAGGGCAATAGAAAATTGTTGTCAGATAATCCGTTCATGGTATATCAGGTGCGCCGTTCATTGGAGTTGATGTTTTCTGTTCTATTTACTAACTCAAATGTTGTTTATCCCACTCCCACCGAAGCAACGAATAACAATCAGAATCTTCATTTACACCATCTACGCAATAGTCTTCTCTCATGGTTCCTTCTTTGGTAAAACCATAGCGCTGCAGCAGCTTTTTAGAAGCTGTATTGTTATCATCAATAAAGGCTGCAATTCTATGTAACTGCATTTGTGCATAGCCAAAATCTATGACTGCCTTCACAGCCTCAGTCATAAAACCTTTTTGCTTAAATTCATCTCCACGCAAAGCGTAAAAAAGCTCTGCCCTGCGATGGGTTTTGTTCCAGGTATGAAAACCACATTCGCCAATGGGCAATTTTGTTTGTTTGTCAATCAATAGAAAATAATGAAACGATATGCGATGTGTTTCCATGCCTTGCAGGTGCATTTGCAGGGCATGATCAAATCCCGCTTCATCAAATCCAAAATATGCTTTGATCTCAGCTTCGTTTTTTGTTGAAAAGATATCCGTAATAAAAGCTGGTGTTATGCTTTTAAGGGTGAGGCGAGGAGTATATAGTTCTGTTTGTTGCATGCAGAGCGAATTGAATAGGTCTATTTAGGGCTTGCTCAACAACCCCAAACCCTTACTATCTTTAGCTTTTAGGTCATTAAATTTTACCAGATGCAAGCAAAAGCAGCTAGAGGCTCAAAAAAGCGTGCAGCTACTCCCCAATACATAAGCCCTAATCAGCT
>JANPHE010000216.1:0-7928 GCA_031424295.1 Segetibacter sp.
AAAAGGACACACCTTGATATTGCGAGTGTAAATACGGCCATCCTAATAAAAACAGAAGGCGATGCAATTGTAGAATCGAGTATTTCTGCAGGTGGTGTAGGACCGATACCCATGTATCTTGCAAAGACTTCGGAATTTTTAAGTGGTAAGCATTTAAATGAAAAGCTAATTGCGGATGCGATTGAAATCGCTCAATCAGAAATAGCACCAATCAGTGATGCAAGAGGGCAAGCTGCTTACAAAAGATTTTTGTTAGGCCAATTAATAAAAGCCCATTTTATTTCCCTTTTTCCAAAGTTGAACGTAGAAGTTTTGGTAAGTCATTAGTGTATGGAAGAAAAGAATATTTTAAGTATGAAGAACATAGATTCGTTTACCCATACCAGAGGTGAGTCAATATATCTGGACGATATTCCCTTAGTCCAGGGGACATTGTTTGGTGTTGCATTTGGTTCGCAAATAGCGCATGGTCATATCCATAACCTGGATGTAAGTGAAGCTGAACAAATGCCTGGTGTTGTAAAAATATTTACAGCCAAAGATATTTCTGGGGAAAATCAAATAGGAGGGATTGTTCCGGATGAACCATTACTGGCTGATGGTGAAGTTCATTTTTGTGGAATGCCCATAGCTTTTGTTGTTGCAGAAGCTGACGATCAAGCAAGAGCTGCAATAAAGAAAATTAGAATTGACATTACTCCTTTGCCCATCATTACAGACCCTCGTGAAGCCCATTTGAAAGGGGAACTCATTGTACCACCAAGGAAATTTAATTTAGGAAATACAGCGGGTGCTTGGCAGCAATGCGAATATGTTTTTTATGGCAATGCTGATACCAATGGGCAAGAACATTTGTACATTGAAACACAAGGCGCTTATGCAGTTCCTCAGGAAAATAATGGAATAAAGTTGTATTCATCTACGCAAAGTCCAAGGGCAACACAGTTTGCAGCATGTAGAGTAATTGGTGTTGGCATGCACCAGATAGAAGTAGATGTAGCCCGTTTGGGAGGTGGCTTTGGTGGCAAGGAAGACCAGGCAAATGCTTGGGCTGCTATGTGTGCCTTGGCAGCATTTCACTTGAAGAAACCTGTGAAATATTCACTTCACCGGATGGAAGATATGGCGATGACCGGAAAAAGGCATCCTTATTCTTCTGATTTCAAAATAGGATTGGATAAGGACTTGAATATTGTTGCTTATGAAGTTACATTTTTTCAAAATGCAGGTGCTTCAGCTGATTTGTCTCCTGCAGTGATGGAGCGGACATTGTTTCATTGCACCAACAGTTATTTTATTCCTCATGTAAAAGCAACAGCCTATTGCTGCCGAACCAACCTGCCACCCAATACTGCTTTCAGAGGCTTTGGCGGACCGCAGGGTAAGTTTGTTATAGAAGCTGCAATAGCAATGGCGGCCGATCAATTAGGCATTGATGCAACAGTTATTCAACAAACGAATTTGATTAAAACGGGAGATGAGTTTCCATATGGACAAATAGCGGTAAGCGAAGCTGCAGAATGCTGGGAGAAGGCGGAGGAGCTGTATAAAATTGATGAATTAAGAATTGAAGTTAGAGATTTCAACGCTGCCAATAAGCTATATAAAAAAGGCATCTCATTTATGCCCATTTGCTTTGGCATTTCATTTACCAATACCATGATGAATCAAGGTAGGGCATTGGTACATGTATACAACGATGGAAGCATCAGTATAAATACCGGCGCAATAGAAATGGGGCAGGGGGTTAATACAAAAATGCTGCAAGTTGCTGCTCATGTTTTTAGTGTAGATCCTTCAGCTATAAAGATTACAACCACCAATACAAGCAGGCTTGCAAATACTTCCCCTTCTGCGGCAAGTGCTACTGCTGATCTTAACGGTAAAGCCGTGCATATGGCTTGTTCAGTTATTGCCCAACGATTAAAGGAAGTTGCCGCTGAAAATATTGGCGTTGATATTTCGATGATTACTTTGCAGGAAGGATACGTTTATGTTAATGGAATGAAGACAGACATGCATTGGAATAAATTGGTGTCAATGGCATTTTACAAACGGGTCAATTTATCCGAGCATTCGCACTACATTACTCCGGATGTTCATTTCGATAAAACAAAAGAAAAAGGTCATCCATTTGCTTATCATGTATATGGAACGGCCATTACCGTTGTTACCGTGGATTGTCTCCGCGGTATTTATTCCTTTGACGCGGTTAAGATTGTCCATGATTTTGGGGTGAGTATGAATCCTGCCATTGACCGAGGACAAATTGAAGGCGGATTGGTGCAGGGCATCGGTTGGATGACCATGGAAGAAATAGTATTTGATAAAGAAGGAAAGTTGAGATCTAATGCTTTGTCAACTTATAAAGTCCCGGATATTTATTCAGTTCCAAAAGAGATAGATATTGATTACCTGCAAACAGATAAAGACAACCTTGCTATTTTTAGGTCTAAGGCAGTTGGCGAACCTCCGTTGATGTATGGTATAGGTGCATTCTTTGCCATACGCAATGCCATTAAGGCTTTTAATGCTCAGGCAATTGTTCCCTTTGATGCGCCATTAACTCCCGAAAAAACTTTGATGGCATTGTATTCTAAACCTGCAACGGCGATAAATAATGAAAAGGAAATTGGCAGTCTGGAGGTTAATTAGTCAAAGCCTGGAGGCAAACATTCCAGTCATCTTATTGTATGTAATGGAAAGCAAAGGAAGCAGCCCGGGCAGACAAGGTTTTTCCATGGCTTTAAATGCAGCTGGCGACATGGAGGGAACAATTGGTGGCGGTATTATGGAACACAAGTTTGTGGAGCTTGCAAAGCAAAAAATAGTTGAAGATGAAAATGAGTTTTCCATTCGAAAGCAAATCCACGACAAAACCTCCTCATTAAATCAAAGTGGAATGATCTGTTCGGGTGAGCAGACAGTCTCTATATATAGGGTGTCAAATAAAGATCAGGAAACTGTTCAGCTTTTAGTGAAGTGCCTTGATAAAAATGAGAATGGCGAACTATGTATTTCTTCCGAAGGTTTAAAGTTTAACGATGCAGTTCCTGTTAAGGATTTTGAATTTGCCTTTCAATCGGATACTCAATGGTATTACAGAGAGAAAATTGGCTATAGCAATCACCTGTATATTATTGGAGCCGGTCATTGTTCATTAGCACTCTCACGGATTATGCGTAATATGGATTTTTACATTCACTTATATGATGATCGGCCCGACTTGAATACTTTTCTTGGTAATGAGTATGCCCACCAAAAACAAATTATTGCAGATTATTCAGCATTGAGTAAAATCAATTTTTATGGTTGTAACAATTATGTTGTCGTAATGACTTTTGGGTATAGATCAGATGATATAGCTATAAAAGCATTGATCAATAAACCGTTTAAATACTTTGGTTTGCTGGGAAGTAAAAACAAGGTTGAAAAAATGTTTGCTGATTATAAAAGCAATGGCATTGATGAGCATACATTGCACCGAATTCATGCACCTGTTGGGTTGGATATTAAAAGCGAAACGCCGGAAGAAATTGCAATCAGTATTGCTGCTGAAATCATAAAAATAAAAAATAAAAGCTGAGCATGGAATTACTGGCGAACCCAAGACAAATTCTGAAGAAAATATTTGGTTACGATGAGTTTCGGCATAACCAGGAGGAGATTGTTGCGCATGTCCTTTCAGGTAGAGATGCGTTGGTACTAATGCCAACTGGCGGCGGTAAAAGCCTTTGTTACCAGGTGCCTGCTTTGTGCTTTCCGGGAGTTACGATTGTTGTTAGTCCTTTGATTGCATTAATGAAAGACCAGGTAGATGCATTGTTGGCAAATGGAATTAAAGCAGCATTTCTTAATAGTACTCAAGGGGGCAGTGAGCAATCTTATATTTTTAGACAGCTGAAGAATAATGAGCTTAAGCTATTGTATGTTGCACCGGAAAGGTTGATGGGAAATGAAACACAGTTTATTCAATTTCTTCAAAAGATCAATGTTTCTATGTTTGCGATAGATGAGGCGCATTGTATTTCTCAGTGGGGTCATGATTTTAGAAAAGATTATTTGGTGTTGGGGCAATTAAAAGGGCATTTTCCTACTGTTCCAATGGTAGCATTGACTGCTACAGCAGATAAAATTACTGAAGAAGATATCATCAGGCAACTTCAGTTCATAGATTATCGAACTTTTGAAAATAGTTTCAACCGTCCAAACATCTGGTACTATATTAAACCCAAAAAAAATCACTACAATGAACTGGTAAAGTATTTGAAAGATCATAAAAAAGACAGCGGTATAATCTATTGCCTGAGCCGAAACGGTACTGAAAAATTGGCGCAAGATCTGAAGGATGATGGTTTTAATGCTGCAGCATATCATGCAGGTCTTGAGAAAAATATCAGAGATGAAAGGCAGGACCAGTTTTTGCGTGATGATATCAGGATAATGGTTGCAACCATCGCTTTTGGTATGGGTATCAATAAGAGCAATGTAAGGTTTGTTGTTCATGCGGATTTGCCCAAAAATATAGAAGGTTATTACCAGGAAACCGGGCGTGCAGGAAGGGATGGATTGCACAGCGAAGCAATTTTATTTTATGGCGCAGGGGATGTAATGAAGCTTAAGAAGTTTGCAGAAGTGGAAGGCAATGAAGAACAATCCAGAATAATGCTACAGAAGCTGGACAAGATGACGCAATACTGTGAAAGCAAACTTTGCAGGAGACAAGTATTGTTAAGGTATTTTGGAGAAGAAGCACCTGATTATTGTGGCAGTTGTGATACCTGCTTGAATAAGCCTGTTCTGGAAGACGCAACATTAATAGCACAAAAAATAATGAGTGCTGTTGGTAGGTTAAATGAGAAATTCGGAATGAATTACGTGGTGGATATTTTGAAAGGTAGCAATAATGCTAAGGTCTGGAAATCGCACAAAGAACTATCTGTTTATGGCATTGCAAAAGAAAATAACAGGGAAGCGCTAATTCACTATTGCAAAGAATTGATCAGCTATGAATTTTTGCAAATAGCGGATGGTGAATTCCCCGTTCTACAGTTAACAGAAAAAGGGAGGAAGGTGTTGAAGAATAGGGAAATGGTTTATTTGACTGCACCGGTGAATGTAGAGATTGCTGTAGAACCTGTTATTTTTCAGCAACATCCTTATGAGAAAGAATTGTTTGAAAGTTTGAAATTGCTACGCAATAGGATGGCACGTGAAGAGAATGTGCCTTCTTACATTATCTTCAGCGATAGTACCTTGATGGATCTCGCTACTTATTTGCCAATTATAAACAGCGACTTGCCAAAAATTTCCGGATTTGGAACTTATAAAATTGAAAAATACGGGCAGCCATTTTTAGAATTGATTCAGGATTACTGTATTCTTAATCATTTGAAAACAAAAATGGGATTGAAACAACCTAAGAAGGGTAAGTCAAGAAAAATGGTAGAAATTAAAGAGCGAGTACCAGAAACAAAAAGAATAACATGGCAAATGTACAATGAAGGCAAAAGTATTTTGGAAATAGCAGAAGAAAGGAACATTACCATGTTAACTGTAGAAGGACACCTTTCCTATTATATTTCTACAGGGGAGTTGGATATAGATGATTTTGTGAAAGTGGGAAAACAGGCTGCTATAAAACAGGCTGCAGATCGTTTTGGTATGAATAATTTAAATCAGCTAAAAGAACACCTGCCGGAAGACATAACTTACGGGGAAATAAAATTGGTATTGGCGTCTTTAAACAGAAATTAATCAAATTTCAATTGCTATTTTATCAAGGCACCTTGTTGTATCCAGCAACTTATCACTTGCCTTTCTTCATCAGTCATATTGGTTTTATTGTTTTGTGGCATAGTCTTGGTTACTACAACTCGTTGCATTATTTTATCTTTTAGTTTCACAATATCCTGTGGCGTATTATACATCACACCATTGGGGGCTAAAGTAAAAACCTCGTCTGTTGGTTTGGATGAATGGCAAGACTTGCAGCGCCGTTCAACTATTGCATTCACTTCTGAAATGGATACCTCTTTTTTGCAATCTGTGTCAATTGGTTTTGGTGCCGACATATATGCAGCAGCAAATAGAATGAGGATGGAAACAGGCAATACCCACATGTTCAGTTCACCCCTGTCTTTCAAATTAAGCCAATGCTTTACACCGGCAGTTCCCAACGTAATAACCATCAAAAGAACCCACGGATATGGAGAACCAAACGTGCTCGGAAAGTGATTGCTCACCATCACAAACAAAACAGGTAAGGTAAAATAATTGTTGTGAATAGACCTTGCCAATGCAAACTTACCCAGTGCCGGATTGAGCGGTTTATTTTCTTTTGCAGCTTTTACCATAGCCTTTTGTGAAGGAATGATAACAAAAAAGACATTACCTACCATGAGCGTTCCAATCATGGCACCAAAATGAATATAGGCTGCCCTGCCACTAAATACCTGGGTATAGAAATATGCAAATCCTGTAGCTACAATGAAACCAACCAATGCAAACCATACGCCTTTTTTCACCAAAGGAGTCTTGCACATGAAGTGGTAAATAAACCAGGCAGCAATAAACGAACCAATACCAATAGATATGCCGGCTACCGGACTAATGTCCAGTACATTTTTATCAATTAAAAAAGCACTGGCATTGAAATAATAAACAACAAATAATAAACAGAAGCCGGATAACCAGGTAAAGTAGGCCTCATACTTAAACCAATGCAGTGATTTCGGAATTTCTTTTGGTGCTACCTTGTATTTCTCCAGGTAATAAAACCCACCGCCATGCACAGCCCATAAATTTCCTGCAAGCTCATCTCTTACATTATCTTTTCTGTTCAAAGCATTCTCCAGCCACACAAAATAAAAGGAAGCACCAATCCAGGCAATGCCAAAAGTGATGTGCATTAGTCTGATAATGATATTCAACCACTCCATCAAATGGCCTTCCCAAGGTGTGCCTTTGGCAAGAAACCACAACAGAATCAGCAGGACAACAATGGAAAGTATAATGGATGCATATACCCAACCATGCGACAAATCAAGTTTTTCATTTTCATCCGCCCCATGGTGCTTGTGTTTGCCCAATTCCCTAAAATGATAAGTAATATTGACCAGCATCACAAGGATGCAGATTACAATGCCAAACAGTATATAGTTGAACATATCTTTTCCGCTTTACTGAACTGCATATTGATTTAATCTGCCAATGTAATTATTTGTTTTCTATTTTTATGGATTAATGTAATTAAAATGACTGCTTTCGCCATTCACAGCAATAGGACAATCATTGACGATCAGGTAAAAAGTTTAACTGTAGTAGTCAAAAATGGATTAATAATAGAATTACTGGATGGCAATGTTAACATTCCCGGATTGGAAACAATTGATGTAGCTGACAGTATTTTAATGCCCGGAGTTATTGACCCACACGTGCATATCAATGAGCCGGGAAGAACAGCATGGGAGGGATTTGATACTGCAACGAAAGCTGCAATTGCAGGCGGAATAACAACTTTGGTCGAAATGCCCCTAAATGCCAGTCCGGTCACTACCACAGTCAGGGCATTTGAAGACAAACTTGCTTCTGCAAAAAATAAAATTCACACCAACGTAGGCTTTTGGGGAGGAGTAGTACCTGGAAATGAAAATGAAATAGCGGGATTGGCAAAAAGAGGTGTACTTGGGTTTAAAGCATTTCTTACCCATTCAGGAATTGATGAATTTCCAAATGTGACTGAAGATGATCTTAGAAAAGCTATGCCAATCATAGCGAAATACAACCTTCCCTTGCTTGTTCATTGTGAACTTTCTTCAAGTATTGAACTTCAAACAACGGACCCAACATCGTACCGGCAATATCTTGCATCCAGGCCAAAGGAATGGGAAGACAAAGCTATTGCCCTTATGATTCGATTGTGTGAG
>JANPHE010000217.1:0-6331 GCA_031424295.1 Segetibacter sp.
CCAATCTTTTACTACACTTCAACCATTGCACTATTGTAGGTATTAAATACCATTTTTTCTAAGAATTAATCCATTCCATTCAAGATAAAATTGGATTTGGCAATTTGTCCGTATTGCTAAATGATTTGGTGGCAATAAGGATTTTTGAACCTGCATCTAAACTTCGTTCTCTGGAACTTATGCAACAGTTTTTTGGCATTCAACATAGCCGTAAGACTTACTACAAGATTGCGCCAAATTGTATTGAACTGAAGGAATCAGTGGAAGAGAAAGTGGTTGCTTTTGCCAAAGAAAATTATGCTTTCAAATTCGATATCGTATTTCATGATGTAACCACGCTTTACTTCGAAACTTTTGAAGAAGACGAGCTGCGAAAGAATGGATTTTCAAAAGACAATAAATCTCAACAACCACAAATACTGATTGCACTGGTGGTAAGCAAAGAAGGTTTCCCTATTGCTTATGAAGTGTTTTCTGGCAACACATTTGAAGGGCATACAATCATCCCTGTAGTGAAGCAATTTATTAAAGCCAATGATGTAAAAGAATTTACCGTAGTTGCCGATGCTGCCATGATTAGCACAGAGAATGTAGAGCAATTAATATAAAACAATATCAACTATATTGTTGGAGCAAGGCTTGGCAATATTTCTTCAGAACTACTTGAAAACATTGATAAAAACATCAGCAGAGAAGATGGTAAAAGCATCCGGATAAAAACAGATAACGGGTATCTAATCTGTAGTTATTCTTCGGTAAGGTATCGCAAGGATTTGTATGAAATGAATAAACAAATTGAAATGGCAAAGCAGGTGGTTGAAAAACCATCTAAGCGCAAAAAAATAAAGTTTACCAAAACCAATAATGAAAAATTAGAAATCAACGAAGTGCTTATTGAGAAAACAAAGAAGCTACTTGGCATCAAAGGCTATTACACCAATTTGGAAGCATCAGTTGCAGACGATGCAATGATCATAGAACGTTACCACGAACTCTATAAAATAGAGCAAGCTTTCAGAATATCGAAAAGCGACCTACAAACCAGACCGATTTTTCACTTCAAAGAGGAGCCCATAAGACTACACATCCTGATATGCTTTATGGCATTGGTTATATCAAAGCATATTGAGTTAAAGGCAGACATCTCGGTAAGAAAGTTCTTGGATGAGTCAAAGAAGATTATCGACGGGCAAATCTTAAATGAAATGACCAACAAAATCGTAACCGTAAAGGCAGAACCAACCCATAAAATGAAGGAGACTATCCGAAAGTTATTGCCACCGCACTAAAAGGGACAAGTCGGGGCAAGAGTTGACAATGGGAAAGCTATTGAAAATGCCTTTTACTACAATCCACCCTTTAAAAAATGGGGAAAGAAGGGGTGAGAGAAATAATCATATCAAACCTTAGCTTTAGTGAAAGGGTTTTTCTCTTGTACTAGCGCATATGCAACACTCCAAAGTTAGACACTGACCCACATTAGGGGTGAGAATAGATAAAGGTCGAACGTACAATACGAACTGTGTAAAAAAACAAATAAATCAAGCAATTTTATACAACAATTGTCTGAGTATGATTTACTCTATTTTATTACAGCCAATACTTGCTTTAAAAGTTTATTGCAACCAGTTATTAAAACCAGTTTTTTGTTTTTTCCTGTTGCTCCGAGTCGATTAAAAAGTGGGCTACTAGCCAGATTGTTTGCTTCCGCATTTTATGCACACATGTACAAAAACTGCCGCAACTGTTTTCCTCCCGTTTTATTAAAATATTAATGTAGCATATTGTTTACGGCGATTTTTTGTGTAGTAATATTTTTCTTAATTTCTCCTAAATTAATTTCCTTTTTCTAGTTTAGTACGTCTAACTAAAAATTTAAATAACAAGGCTTATTCAAAATATGGTCCAACTATTTCACGAAAATACTTTTATAACACTTTCGCGTTAATGAATAAGCGAAGAAAATATTTGGTTTCGTATCTATAAATTAATCTTTTACCAATTAAAATTATAAATTATTCCTTCCAGGTCTTTTCACCTTTTTTCATTTTTTCTAAAGTAGCACTATAATCTGCTTTTTCTGCATCACTTACCAAATCCATCGCTTTCTGTTCCCACTTGGTCGCTTCTTCCTTTTTGCCTAACTTGTAAAGAATGTTAGCGTAAGTATCTATAAACATTGGATTTTCCTTGTTCGCAAAAGAACGTTTGCTCCATTCCATTGCATCTGACAAAACAATGGCATCTTTTACATTTTCAAATACGGTCCAGGCATATTGGTTTAGTTGCTCAGGTTCGGTATTTCTTCCATACTCCTTCATGTATATTTTTACGGCAGATGCATAATTAATCCAGTCTGCTTTCAGTTGATAATATACTACTTTCACTCCTGACAAAGCCTCTTCGCCATATGATGGATACTTTGCTTTCAACTTGGTACCCATTGCTTTCCAATCGGGGGGAGTGGTACTTTTTTTGCTAGTAGGTGCAAAAATTTCATCAAATTTTATCATAGCAATTAACCTTGATGTGGCATCATTATTTCCTAAAGTCTGGTTTAGCTTCTCCGCATTTTCCTTTAAAATTGCAAATGCCTTGTCTTTTGGACTTTCGGCGAAACGTACAATAAAGGCTGCATTTTCTTTGGTAAAATAATTGTTCTGCGATTCAAGATATTCATTGGCAATTTTAGAAGCATTTTCCAATTCATATGCCTCTTCAGATGCAATAGCCAAATTGTATAAAAAAGTGGGATCCTTTTCTCCGCTTTGGTATTTGGCAAATTGCGAATAGTACTGAGTTGACGGTTTTAACGCTTTCGAGCTTTTAGCTATAAACTCATCTGCTTCTGATGCCCCAACAATTCTGTGAACCAATTTTCCCTTAGGACTGATAAACAGAAAAGTAGGGTATACATTTACTTTGTATTCCGATTCTATTAACTTGGCATCTTTATACCAGCTTTTTACTTCTTCATTGTCATTTTTTGTTACATCCAATTGCACCTTTACGTTGATGAAATTTTTATTGAAAAAATTTCCAACCGCTTCTTGAGTAAACACCTGAGATGACATCATTTTGCAAGGGCCACACCATGTTGTAAAGGCATCAACAAATATATACTTGTCCTGTTGCTTTGCCATTTCGTTTAACTGATTCCAGGAAAGTCCATGTTCAAAATGAATGCCTTGTGCCATTAAAGTTGATGGGACTAACAACAATAGAAGAATGAATGTTTTCATGATTTTGTCTTTATGAAGAATAAAAATATAGAAAAAGGTAGCAAATGCTTTCCTAAAATTTGGTGCTGACAATTTCTGCCTGTACGTTTGATGACAAATAACACCTTTCCATCAATGTTTACAATCGAAAAGATAGTCAAACCCAATATTTTAGCATTACTAAGTGCCCAAATCCAGAAAGAAAAATCTGATCGATTAAAAGTAAGGTTGGATAAAAATGAAAATGCATTCGGTTCACCTTTAACAAAATGGTACCACAGATATCCTAACAGCAGCAACGAGAAATTAAGGGAAGCACTTTCCGGCGTAAAAAATGTAAATCCGGCAAACATAATTGTTGGCAACGGAAGTTCAGAATTGTTAGATGCGATTTTTCAAGGATTTTGTAGGCCAGGGGTTGACAACGTACTCATTTGCCCCCCAACATTTCCACTGTTTGAAAAAAGAGCAAATATTCATGAAATAAAAGTAAAGCAAGCGCCGCTGTTGACTGATTTTCAATTAAATATCAGCCACATGGAATTGCAGGCAGATGAGTTTACCAAAATCATTTGGCTCTGTTCACCCAACAATCCCACCGGAAATTCTATGGTTCGGGAAGACATCGGATCCATTCTCAACAACTTTGATGGGTTGGTAGTGATTGATGAGGCTTTCATCAATTATTCGCGACAAAAATCATTTCTGCAGGAACTGAATGATTACCCCAATCTGGTCATCTTGCAAACGATGAGCGTTGCTTGGGGATTGGCTGGGTTACAAGTGGATATGGCCTTTGCCTCAAAAGAAATAATTGAAGTTTTAAATGTGGTTAAGCAGCCAAACAGCATAAATATTAATACTGAAGAACTATGCCTAACTGCCTTAGAAGAAATAGGACAAGTAAATGATATGATCAAGGAAGTAGTAGGTATGAGAGTAGCTTTGAAAGGAGTAATTGAAAAGTTGCCTTATGTACAGAAAGTATATCCTTCAGATGCTAATTTTCTATTAGTAAAAATGGACAATGCCAAAGAAGTTTACGATTTCTTGTTGAGCAGGTCTATAATAGTAAGCAATCAAACAGATGAACCATATTGTGAGAACTGCCTGCGAATTACTATAGGAACGGAGGAGGAGATTACCCAATTGGTAGTAGCCCTGGCAGATTATTTTGTTGAAAAGAAATCGTTGGAAAGCAGGAGTAATTAAAGAAATTTAATAACTGTTTTGAGATAGTAAGAATAAAAATATTGAAATAAGAGCCTGTGCAAAGAAAAATATCGTAAAAACAAAAGGGTTTTCGTTTTCATTAAATTATCAGCATTCGCTAATTCTGGCACTATTTTAAATATACTTTACGTAAAAGATTATAAATTGCAAACCTTATAAAAGCATACTTTTTCAAACATGAAATACTTTTTTACTTTACTTCTATTGCCAATCATTGGATTTTCTCAGAAGAAAAAAACAGACTTTGTTATCAACGGATCTATAAAAGGTTTACCGGATAGTACAATGGTTTTCCTTGCACGTCCAGGTGCGCCAACCGATATGTTGGCAACAGCCTATTCAAAAGGAGGCAAATTTTTACTTTTTGGTAAAATAAATGAACCCGATATTTACCAGGTCAACTACATTGGGTTTACAGATCAATTAGACTTGTTTCTTAGCCCTTCCAGCTATAAAATTTCCGGTGATATTAGTACACTAAAGAAACTTGCAGTTTCAGGTTCACCTGAGCATCAGGAATTTGAATCTTATAACACACTTTTTGAGCCTTACAAGCAAAAATTAGGCGATTTGGTTCAGAAAATAAACAAGACAGAACAAAGCCCGCAAAGAGATTCAATGATCAATCTGTTTGAAATGAACAGAATGAAAGTCATTAAAAACGTAGAAGAAATTGCGAAAGCAAAACCTTCATCTCCGGTGTCGGCGTACATTGTTTTTGTAACAAGTGGTATTAGTCCCGATATCAATTCTCTTGAGCAGCGTTACAATATTCTAAAGCCTGAAGCACAAGAGACAACCTATGGAAGAGAAATAGCTAAAGCAATTGCAGCATCAAAAATAGGAGTGGAGGGATCTCAGGCTGTAGATTTTACGCAAAATGATACTTCCAATAATCCGGTTTCATTATCTTCTTTTAGAGGAAAATATGTTTTGGTAGATTTTTGGGCGAGTTGGTGTGGTCCGTGCAGACTAGAAAACCCAAACGTGGTTATTGCCTACAATGCATTCAAAGACAAGAACTTCACCGTTTTAGGAGTTTCTCTTGATCAAAACCGAGAAAAGTGGTTAGCCGCTATTCGTGCAGACAATTTAACTTGGCCTCAAGTGAGCGATCTGAAATACTGGTCAAATTCTGTGGCTCAGCTATACAAAATAACAGGTATTCCTGCCAATATGCTGATTGATCCTAATGGAAAAATAATAGGTAAAAACCTAAGAGGGGAAGCACTTTACGAGGCATTACAGAATGCTATTAAGTAAGGGTTGCAGTTGCTGAATAAACTCAAAACAAAACAGCTGCTTTTATGTCAAAAGCAGCTGTTTTGTTTTGGATACTCGCCCTTTGTTTCTGTATTGTTTTTGATTAATGATCATTTAAAGGCATTCCTAGTCTTTGCCAATCTTTCCAGTTTACATATTCCGGAGCTACTCTGTGTTCTTCCATCGTAATGCAATCTGAAACTGGACAAACCAACTGACACAGATTGCATCCTACACATTCTTCTTCCTTAATTGTATAATTGTTGTAAGGTTTTCCGTACTCCAGGTTAATGCTTTGATGGCTGGTATCTTCACAGGCTATATAACAAAGGCCACAATGAATACATTTATCCTGGTTTATTTTAGCAATGTGGTGATAGTTGATATCAAGATCTTCCCAATGGGTAAGGGTAGGAACAGATTTGCCAATAAAATCATAGATGGTAGCATAGCCTTTTTCATCCATCCAATTGCTCATGCCTTCGCATAAGTCTTCAATAATTCTGAAGCCATATTTCATTGCAGCGGTGCAGACTTGAACAGAAGTGGAGCCCAGCAACATGAATTCAACTGCGTCTTTCCAGGTACTGATGCCTCCAATACCGGAGATGGGT
>JANPHE010000218.1:0-6851 GCA_031424295.1 Segetibacter sp.
GGTAAGCGGAATGCCAGCCAGCGACAAAAAGCAAATAGCCAGCACTGCGGCTATTAATGGTTGCGACTTAGCAAAGCCATTGAAACCTTCGAAACTCATATCGTCCATTTTAGCCAGTACAGAAAAAATGGCAATAGTTGGCAATGAATAAGCGAAAGCATACAACAACAAACCTTCTTTTGCAGTATCGTTCAATGCAAAAAGTGAGAACATCATAAAACCTGCTTGCGCAATACTGGAATATGCCAGCATCCGCTTAACACTTTGCTGAAAGACCGCGGTAAGATTTCCGAATGCCAGGGTAAGTATGATGACCATCTGCAGCAATCGCTCAGACTGACTACCTAAAGTAGAAAAACGAACTTCATACAAATTTATGAATGCGGCAAATCCAGCTACTTTTACTACTGTTGCCATAAACGAAGTAAATACAGTGGGTGCGCCATCATAAACATCTGGGGTCCAGAAATGAAAAGGTGCAGCTGAAACCTTGAAAGAAAGCGCAATAAAAATCAGGAGCATTCCCAGCGCTTCCAGGTAGGATAACATTTTTGCACCGCCTGCCCTTTCAATCATAAAAGTGCCGGCGGTACCATACAGCAACGCTATACCCATCAATAAGATTCCTGTAGAAAATGCCCCCATCAAAAAGTATTTTAAAGCAGCTTCATTCCCTTTCAAATTCCTCTTATCGCTTCCACTGAGTATATAAAGCGGAATGGAAAGTATTTCGATTCCAATAAACAGCATCAGCAAATTTGTATAGGAAGTAACTATACCAATACCACATAGAACAAAAAATATTAGCGCATAACAGTCAGCAGTATTCTTACCAGCCGTTTCAATTTCCTTTCCACTCAATAAAACATACATCAGCGTGCAAAAGATACAAATGCTATTGAAAAGCAAACCAAACTTTGTAAAGTGAAGGAAGTTATTGACATTGACATTCAGCAAATGAAATCCATGACTATCAGCATAATTAAACCCTAATAAAACGAGTAAGCATATAGCTGCAATATTTTTGAAGACTGCCTTGTTTTGGAACCAGACACCCGAAAACATCATCACCACTCCGAATATTGCTGTTAGAAAAATCGTATTCATATTACTACGTCCTGGTAAAGACAGTTATTTTATTTGTGCTATTAGTTTAGATACAGTATCATTTGTAAGGTCTATCATCGGTTGGGGATAAACGCCAAACGCTATAACAATGATGACCAATATAACCAATACCAATTTGGTATTAGCAGGCACCTGAAATGCTATTGCAGTTGATCCATTCTCAACGCCATAAAAAACTTTTTGAATCATCCATAAAGTATAAACAGCTGCAAGGATAATACTAACACCAGCTACTGCACCCAAAATCATGTTGTGGCTAAATACACTGCTGAACATTAGAAACTCCCCTACAAAAGAATTCGTTAGTGGCAATGCAATATTTGCAAAACTCATTACTACAAACAAGATAGCCAAAGTAGGGGCTCTTTGAGCAAGTCCGCCCAATTCACTAAATTTTCTGGTACCGGTTTGTTGTTCTATTACATCTATTACAATCCACAATCCAATAATATTAATGCCATGAGCAAACATCTGAAACATGACGCCCTGCATTCCTGTTGCATTATTGGTAAACATACTTGCTGCCATTAAGCCAATGTGGGCAATGGAAGAATAGGCAACCAATCTCTTTATATCATCCTGCCTGATCGCAATAAGGCTTGCATAGATCATTCCTATTACAGCAAGAATCATAATAATATCAGCCATTCGCAAGGAAGCGTGTGGGAATATCGGCAACAACCATCTTACCACTGCAAACACACCCATTTTGACCATTACGCCACTTAAGACCATCGTAACTGCAGTGGGTGATTGTTCATAGGTATCAGGCTGCCAGGTATGAAATGGAAACACAGGCATCTTGATAGCAAAGGCGATAAAAAACAACCAGAAAATGAAATTTTCTTCTCCTAAGGTTAAATTCAGATGCTGCAAAGAACTGAAAGCAAAAGACTGATCTGGCGTTCTGTAATGAACCAACAGAATACCAACCAACATAAGTAAAGAACCTACAAAAGTATAAATGAAAAACTTGAAAGTAACAGCAATCCGCTTCTCTCCACCCCATTTAGAACATAGAAAATAAGCAGGAATTAATGCCAGTTCCCAAAAGAAGTAAAACAACAAAAGATCTATTGCACAAAAAACGCCCATCAGCCCGGCTTGTGTCAAAAGCATGAAGCCATAAAAAGCATTTGGACTTTTGTATTTGTTACTGTAAGTAGAAGCAAAAATTATAGGAAATGAAACCGCCGTTAACAAGGTGAGCATTTTACCCATACCATCAAGTGAAACCGTAAATCGGCTGTTCAACATTTGTAGCCAAGGTGCATCAAAACTCAATTTGGCGGAAGGTTGTGTCAGGCTCCAAAGAGAAATGATTAGTGTGGCAACAGAAGAGATCAGTGCCCAGGCTTTAACGCTTTTCTCATCTTTTATAAAGAAAGAAAGCAGTCCCGCAACCAAAGGAAAAACTATTAATAAAACAACAATCATATTTATCTTTTAACCTACATCCATTTAGAAAAATACTGGAACAATGGATTAAGATTGTTTCCATAAAATATCAATAATATCATCAAAACAATACTCAACACCATCAGCAAGATATAACTACCTACCTGGCCACTTTGCATTAACCTGATCTGCCGGCCACTGTATTGAATTGCTTTTCCAATGCCATTTACAAAACCATCAATGCCTCTCTTCTCAATACCACTTTTCAGAAAACCTGCAAATGCAATCATTGGTTTCGCAATTACCGTATCATATAATTCATCGATGTACCATTTATTCGAAAGCAAATTACCAAGCCCTTTAGGTTCATTTAATTCCGGATTTTTAGAAAATTTATTCCAAGCATAAATAATGGCAATAGTTGCCAAACCAACAGATATGCCCATCAACATATACTCAGTAGCATGATCCAAAGCATGGCCACCTTCGTGCTTTCTACCAAGAACCGGCTCCAGAAAATGCTGCAATGCATGTGCATTTGGAGTAAACACTTCAGGAATGCCAACCAAGCCACCTACAACACTCAATACCGCCAGGATTACAAGTGGGATTGTCATTGATTTCGGGCTTTCATGCAGATGATGCTCCTGGTCAAGTGTCCCTCTGAATTTGCCAAGAAAAGTCATAGCGTACAACCTGAACATATAAAAAGCAGTCATTCCTACGGTAATCACTCCGATAACCCAAAGCAATTTATTCTCTTCATATGCCGCAGCTAGTATTTCATCCTTGCTAAAGAAACCGCTGAAAGGCGGAATACCAGAAATAGCAAGACAAGCCAATAAGAAAGTAATATGAGTAACGGGTAAACGTTTTTTCAATCCGCCCATTGCACGAATGTCTTGTTCATGGTGCATAGCATGTATCACACTTCCTGCGCCAAGGAATAGCAAGGCTTTGAAAAAAGCATGTGTCATAACATGAAAAACAGCACCGGTATAAGCACCTACGCCTAACCCTAAAAACATATAGCCTAATTGAGATACAGTTGAATAGGCCAATACTTTTTTGATATCATTCTGCTTAATCGCAATGGTAGCAGCAAAGAAAGCGGTTGCTAATCCAACTACTGCAACAATAGTCATGGTTGTTGGTGCAAGCGAATACATGATGTTGCTTCTAACAATCATGTAAATACCTGCGGTTACCATGGTAGCGGCATGTATGAGCGCTGATACAGGTGTAGGACCAGCCATTGCATCGGGCAACCATGTATAAAGCGGAATTTGAGCACTCTTTCCAACAGCACCTAAAAACAATAATAAGGTAATGCCGACTATTGCTGGTGAGTTTATCATTGAAATAGAAGTAATAATTCCATTGTCCGCATTGAAAAGACTCAGATAAGAAACAGTACCGAAGGAATTTAGCATCCAAAATACTGCAAGCAAAAATCCCAGGTCACCAATACGATTCATCACAAATGCCTTACGTGCTGCGTAATTGTAATTGTTATTTTTAAACCAATACCCAATCAATAAATAAGAACATAGACCTACCCCTTCCCAGCCAATGAACATGATTACATAATTGGCACCCAACACCAATAACAACATGGAAAATACAAACAGGTTAAGGTACGCGAAATATCGTCCGAAATGTTGTGGTTCTTCATCGTTCATGTAAGCTGTAGAGTAAACATGAATTAGAAAACCTACACCGGTAATAATTAATAGGAAAAGAGAAGACAAAGCATCTACCTGAAAGGCGAAAGGAATAGTAAACGCCTGAACTTTGATAAAATCAAATAACGTAACAATCTGGGTTTCAAATCCAGTTTGCCTTACCTCGAAAAAAATACCAAGACTGACAACAAATGAGGCCAATATCACGCCACTTCCAATCATGCCAATCAGCGATTTAGACAATGCTTTTCTACCCAATCCATTGATCAGAAATCCAATCAAAGGAAAAAGCGGTACGAGATAAACCAATTTCGAAAATGTGTTCATTACTTTCTATGAAATGTAAAATGTACAATGAAAATGATAACCACTTTCTAACGCTACATTTTTAATTTTTAATTCTTAATTCTTTAACCTGTTCAAAAAGTTTACATCAACGCTGTGTGTATTTCTATACATCATTACGATAATTGATAAGCCTACACAAACTTCAGCGGCTGCTACAACCATGATAAAAAATACAAAAATCTGCCCGTCAATACCTACTGTTGAAGCCGCATCTGCTGCAATTGCTTTAGCATGGTGCATTTTAGAAAATGCTACTAACAATACGTTTACAGCATTTAGCATTAGTTCAACACACATAAATATAATAATGGCATTTCTACGGGTTAATACACCCGTAACACCAATACAAAAAAGCACAAACGACAGTCCTATATAATAAATGATCGGCATCTGAACATCTTACATTCCCCGAAGGGAAAATTTTATTTCTAAACCAATAGCAGTTTAGAAAAGTTATTAAATTCAATTTTACTTTCTAATACTTTCATAAAAAAGATCAGAAATAGACCCTACAATTAATCTTTCTTTCCAATAACAACAGCACCTACCATGGCACTTAAAAACAGTACACTTGCAATCTCAAAGGGCACAACATAATCCTTAAATAGTACCATTCCAAGATTATTGATCAGCCCAATGTTACCAGTTTTTACCAAAGCAGTTGCACCTTTCATTTCTGAAGCATCTCTCACCACATCTATCATTACGAGCAATAGTGACCCTCCGGCTATTAAACCTGCCATTTGCAAACGCCGATTTTTTCTCGGCTCTGCTTCGCTATTGAGGTTCATCAACATAACCACAAAGAGAAACAATACCATAATGGCACCCGCATAAACGATAAGGTTCACAATAGCAAGAAATTGGGCATTCAACAATATATAATGCCCGGATAAAGCAAAAAATACGATGATAAGCCACAAAATGCTATGGATTGGATTTTTGCTGATTACAACCATAGTAGCACTCAGAAGTGCCAAGGCTGAAAGAAACCAGAATAATATTTCTGTCGTACTCATTATTTGCAGTTGGTATAGTAATTAATGCGTTGTTGGTGCTCTCTCTCCCTTCGCTTTTTCATAAGCTTCGACTTCTGTCTTAGGGTTTGGTATCAACAAATCATCTTTACCATAAATAAATCCCTTACGTTGGTAATTAGCCGGCGCAAATGTTTCACTTAAATAAATAGCGTCTTTTGGACAAGCCTCTTCGCACAATCCACAGAAGATACATCGCAGCATATTAATTTCATATTTAGCCGCATACTTTTCCTCTTTGTATAAATTTTCTTCTCCTTTTTGCCTTTCTGCACCTTCCATGGTGATGGCTTCTGCAGGGCAAGCCAAGGCGCACAAACCACAAGCTGTGCATTTTTCACGCCCTTCCTCATCCCGATTAAGAACATGCAATCCTCTGAAGACAGATGAAAACGCTCTTGTCTTTTCAGGATAATTAATAGTGGGCTTCTTTTTAAATATATGGCTAAAGGTAATGGCCATACCTTTTAATATGGCAGGCAGATACAATCGCTCCATAAAAGTCATCGGCTTCCGGTCAACTAGTTTTACTCTGTTTGTTAATGCTTGCATATATCTAATCAAAGGCAACCTACAAAAATCAATACTTTGTAGGGTGCAAAATTATTTTTTTAATTCAAAAAGCAAAATCGAAATGAATACTTTGAATTTCGTTGCTTTCCTAATTCAAATATTTAACTTTTTTATTTTACCAAATAGCATATTTTCAACTATCCCATTCTCCACAAAATCACAGCACCTGTGACTAGCATATTTACCAATGCCAATGGTATAAGAGACTTCCATCCGAGGTTCATCAACTGGTCGTATCTAAACCTTGGCAAGGTCCACCTTACCCACATAAAAACAAAAATCATTATGAACGCCTTGGTTAATAAGGCCACAATTCCAACTAAGGCAGCCATATTGGTTGATAGGTTTACCTCATTTACAAAGGGCATATCGTATCCACCAAAATATAACGTAACCATGATGACACTACTAATAAACATATTAATATACTCTGAAAACAGGAAAAATCCTAGCTTCATACTGGAGTATTCCTGGTGATATCCGAAGTTTAGTTCATTTTCTGCTTCTGACAAGTCAAATGGAGCACGGTTACATTCTGCGAAAGCGCAAATTAAAAACAGCAGAAAGCCCAAAGGCTGGTAAACGATATTCCACCATTTGCCTTGAATTTGCTGTTCTACAATTGTATTGAGGCTAAGTGAACCTGTAAGCATCAGCAATGCAATAATTGAAATACCCATTG
>JANPHE010000219.1:0-2135 GCA_031424295.1 Segetibacter sp.
CCTAGAGCTTGCCCGCCGATTGGCTGGTCAGAGTGAAAAGAGGAACGACCGCTTTGTCTTTCCGACGATAGGAGGAAACCCAATGCGATGTAAGACTCCTCCTAGAGCTTGCCCGCCGATTGGCTGGTCGGAGTGACAAAAGGATGTGGAGTGACAAAAGGATGCGGATTGAAAGCAGGACAGCTATAAATAAATTACCCAATAAACAACCAAACTAACATGCCAACCATCCAATTTAGTATCAGCAATACTTTGGGAAAATATTTTGCCACCACCGGCGGACTTACTTTTTATATAGGAACCGAAACGGTGTATCAAGGGCGGCATGGATTGTTCAACACCAAAACCGCTGATGGACCGGTTTACAAGCCTCAGGATTACCAAACGCAATATCCTTATTGGGCATCTTTTATTTATCCCACCGCCATGTGCGAAAGCAAGGGATCGTTTCATTGCCTCAATACCTACGATCGAGCTGCTTTTACCTTCACTTTTATGCAGTTTGCTGCGCATGTGCCTAATGGCGATTTTGTTCATTACTTACGTGAGTTACTCAAGCTATCTACAGCAAAAGATTATTTCCCATTTCTTGAGCTTAGAGAAAATCGTATTTGGTATGTGAACGGTAATACCCAATCGCAACTGGAAACCAACGACTCTACTGCCGCACTTATGAAGTACCTGAATGCCGATAGCCAAACCATAGATCACCAGGAGCAAATAACCGCCGCCCGGTTTGTGCATTGGGCACAAAACAGTGATGCGCACCGTGCACTACAAGTGAGGTTAGCTATTGAACTTTTTAAAACCAACATGAGACAATATGCTACAAGGTTTAACCTGGATGGATGGCCTGACTACATCTGTTTGGTTATTTGTGACATACTGCACCAGGGGCGGGCAAAGTATGCACTCATCCACAGCATGCTTGGCAGCTCGGCCAACAAAGAAACCGTGTACAATAACCTGGTAAATATTGGCCCATCGCAATATGCAGACCGTATAAAAACTTTGAAACTGGAAATAAAAAAATTGAGAGACAGCGGCGTGTTTGGTAAAAAATACAACCAGGCGCTTGGTGCATTTGAATAACGAGGTGATGTCAAATCAATTCATAAGTAGTAAACAAAATTACAACGCCTTTGCAGGTGTTCTTCACCTGCAACTGCCGTACAAAACAGGCTGTTGGTGAAGAATAATAACAGCGATGAAACAAGGAATAACATTTTATAAAACAAAATACTATTTAAATGAAAATCAATCTGCTTGGACTAACTCAAATTGTATTATCAATTGTTGTTTTAGCTAGTTGTGGTACGCCACTTAAAGTAACACAAATTGGAAAACTAAATATGGTATCTGAAAGGAATATTGATACTAAAACAGACTACGTTTTATTAAGAAGCTACATGGGAGGAAGCGACAATGAAATAAGAAACTCCACATCTAAGAATATTGAAGAAGCAACTAATGAAACAGTAAAGAATACTCCTGGCGGAGAGTTTTTAAAAAATGTAAAGATTTACATAATTACAAAAGGTACTGAATCATTTTATGCTGTTGAAGGAGATGTATGGGGTGTATCTGGAGATGAAAATTTCAGAGGATTTAAAGTTGGTGATAGAGTTCAATGGAAGGATTTGAAAGGGATGCACAAGGGAAAGATTACAGGATTGAAAAATAGTAAAGAATGTATGGTAAAGGAAGATGGGAAGGATGATAGTAAGGCTATTATTTATGAAAAAATCACAAAAATTTCAGACTAATTTTCTCTTACATTTTGTTTTTTAGACAACGCCTTTGCAGTTGTTCTTCACCTGCAAACTGCCATACAAAAAAGGCTGTTGGTGAATAACATCAACAGCGGCGAAAAAACCTAAACTAAACACAAATTAAAAACAAAATTCATTTTATAGATGCTACAAACTAACAAGGCTCCACCAAGAAATTTCCTTGAACGCCTTTTCAGGTGTTCTGCACCTGCAAATTTTCTTACATGCAGGCTGTTATTGAATAACACTAAAAGTTGCGAAATTTTTTCAAACTAAAAACCAAAATAAAATTATCTAAAATGTAAAACCAAACGACACACTATCCAAAATTGCACAACAGTTCTCCATTACCCTTGAAATGCT
>JANPHE010000220.1:0-16145 GCA_031424295.1 Segetibacter sp.
TTTTGTCCAGTATTTTTTGGTGGATACCATTGCCATTGTCT
Organism: Segetibacter sp.; assembly: GCA_031424295.1. GTDB lineage: Bacteria > Bacteroidota > Bacteroidia > Chitinophagales > Chitinophagaceae > Segetibacter. Next base: position 42 of record JANPHE010000220.1, read on the forward strand.
TCAACTTTAATTTCAATATTATTTTCTAACTTTTTTGTACTGACAGATACCGTTGGTTGATAATCAGCAATCCCAGATTTCTTTTTCTCATCTACCACGTAAAAAGCGTTTGTTATTAAATTCAAAATCACTCTTCCTATATCTTGCGAAATGATATTGATGTTGCCAATTGATGAATCAAAATCAGTTTTAGTTGTTGCATTAAAGGATTTATCTTTTCCCCGAAGTCCATGATAGGCTAATCGTAAATATTCATCAGCCAGTTTATTTATATCGGTTGGTTCTTTTTTACCGCTACCGCTGCTAGAATGTTGCAACATTCCTTTTACAATAGCATCAGCTCGTTTACCATGGTGATTAATTTTTTCTTCGTTGCTAATTACATCATCAGCAATAGCATTCACCTCATCAAAATTTCCCTTTTTTATTTCATCTTTTAGTTCAACCAATAATTCTTTATTTACTTCCGAAAAATTATTGACGAAGTTTAACGGGTTTTGTATTTCATGAGCAATGCCGGCAGTAAGTTCTCCCAGGCTGGCCATCTTTTCTGATTGAATAAGTTGCTTTTGTGTGTGCTGCAATTCATTGAGCGTAGTTTCTATTTCCTGCTTTTGTGATTGCAGCAAAGCATTAGCTTTTTGTTTGTGCCTGTTGTTGCGGTACAAAACAAAAGCCAGCACTACAAAACCGGTAATGATGCTGATAAGCCCATACATTTTTAATTTGGTTTCATACCGCTGTTTTTCTTCCCTGCTTTGTTGCTCTAATTGCTGTCGGCGGTTGGCTTCGTTAAAACCAAGTGTTTGAAATTGCCTGAGTTTATCAGTATTGTATAAACTGTCTTTTATTACAATGGAAAGTTTTAGATATTTATAAGCGCTGTCCGGCTGGTTATTGGATTTATACAATTCAGCCAGCAGCGGACTTAATTCAGCAACATAATACAATGAATTTTCACCCCAGACCCTAACATTCATTTCATTATTTTTGTAATAGCTCAAAGCCTTTCTTCCATAAAACAAAGCAGAATCAATGCGTCCAGCCTTTTGAAATTCTTTTGTCATCCCAGTTTGGGCAATTGCAATATTATTACCAAATCCGGGAAGTGCATTGGCAATAATGAATCTGTAGTTTTTCATTGCCGAATCTCTTATACCCATCGCTGAATAGATGTCGGCAATCATTTGACGGCTACTAAAATCTCTAACCCATGTGGCATAAATATTACTATAGAAATTATTAATATTGAGTGCCTGTTTTGCATAAGCCAAAGCCGCAGGGAGATTTTTTAACCGATAATAGGCAGAGGCATTAGTTAATTTTGACCAAAAGGAACTCTGTTGCAGCCGCTGGTCATTTTTGTCTAATGTGGCAAGTACCGAATCCTGTTGTTTTGCATAATGCAGCATACTCTGATAGTCCTTCATCGAAAAGTAATCTGCAGTGATATTTCCCAATGCCCAAGCCAGTTGAAATTTATCTTTTTCTTTTTCAGCCAATTTTAAATTTTCCAGCCTTATTTCTAATGCCTTGGGATAATTTCCTAATGAATGCAGCAACGTCGCTGTTAATTCCTGCAGACCTATAAGGGCTGCACTATTACCACTTTCAATGGCTTTATTATTGGATGCTTTCATTTTCTGCACCAGTTGCAAAGCCTGCTGTGTATAATAAAGAGCTGAATCAGTATTAATATAATCGAAATAGAAAGCATATAAATTTGCAAGCGATGATAATAAAATCATGCGGGTAGTGTCGGGAATTTGCTTGGAAAGTGTTTTCCATTTATCTATTAATAATTCATCCCTCCAGGCATTTACTTCATCTTTTAAAACAGTGTCTTTTCTTATGTTAATTATCCTGTCTGCCACTTCATCTCCCATAAATTGTTTTTCTACAGTAAGCCAGCTGCCCCTGTGAAATTTATAACGGATATTTCCGGGCTTTAAATTAAGTGTAATGGATTTTTCTTTTTCACCATTGGGCTTCATTAAATAAGCAGGGTTGGCTGTTGAATCCCAATTGCTGAAACTGCCGGTTACAAAAATGCTGTCATGTTTTATGGTGGTGTTTTCTTTTATAATAAAAGTTACTTTGATCTGCGCCTGTAAGTGAAGCAGGGAAAGCAGCAGGACTATTGTTGAAATGATTTTCTTCATTTAATTAATTGTTGAATAGATAAATATTTAATTCATTTACCTGATTTTAATTGATTGGTAGTTGAATAATAAACTCACTCCCTTCGCCTTCTTTCGTTTCCACTTTCAACTCCCCTCCGTGTGCTTTTACAATATCATAACTCAAACTCAATCCCAACCCCGTTCCTTGCCCGGTGGGCTTGGTAGTGAAGAAGGGTTGAAATATTTTGTCCAATATTTTTTGGGGAATACCATTGCCGTTGTCTTCCACTTTAATTTCAACACTATTTTCCAACTTTTTTGTACTCACAGATACCATTGGTTGATAATCAGCAATCCCTGATTTCCTCTTCTCATCCACCACGTAAAATGCGTTTGTTATTAAATTCAAAATCACTCTACCTATATCCTTCGAAATGATATTAATGTTGCCAATTGATGAATCTAAATCTGTCTTCATAGTTGCATTGAAAGATTTGTCTTTGGCACGAAGGCCATGATAAGCTAATCGCAAATATTCATCAGCGAGTTTATTGATATCAGTTGGTTCACTTTTGCCGCTGCCACTGCTGCTATGTTGCAACATGCCTTTAACAATGGCATCGGCTCTTTTACCATGGTGAAGTATCTTTTCTAAGTTTTGCTGAACATCTCTTGCAATCTCTTTAACATCTTTTGTATTTCCCTTATCAACTTCTTCAACCATTTCATTTATCAACTCACAACTTACTTCCGAAAAATTATTGACGAAGTTTAACGGATTTTGAATTTCATGTGCAATGCCTGCGGTGAGTTCACCAAGGCTCGCCATCTTTTCGGATTGGATGAGTTGGGATTGGGTTTGTTTTAATTCTTCTAGTGACTTGGTAAGTGCGGCATTTGTTTCTTCTTCAGCTTTTCTTTTTTTCTCCAACTCATCAATAGTTTCTTCTAAAAGAATGGCGGTGGTACGTTTTACTTTTTCGGTACGGTCGAGTTTAAATAGGGTGATCTCCAGTTCTTTATCTGCACTTTTTATTGACTTTGTAATGATTTCTTTTAGCTCAGCAGATAAGTTTTCTTCCTGCTGTATTGTGCTTAAGATATGTTGTAAATGTTTGTTCATTTTTTATTTTTCTTTTAGTGCCACGACACAAGTTGTAGCATTGTGCATTTCTAAATTTCCACCAGTTGCCCTTGCTAATTCTGCATTGCTAAACATACCGACCATCGGTACATTCCATATATTTTTTATACCCTCCAGTTCCTCATTCATTAATGGACCAAATGAAAGCAGTCTGCCTGCACAACTGAACACAATTACAGCGTCTGCCTCCGGCATTTTTGTTGCTTTTAATTCTTCTACGCCCTCAATTACTTTTTGCATTACATCCCAATCTGGCGGTAATGAGAAACGTACTTTAGAACCTTGCGGTACAGTACCACTGCAGTAAAATGAATGGTCATTCCAGTCTATTACTAATCCCGGTCTCATAACCGGATCGCCTTTTTCCCTTTGTAACTGCAGCGGAAAATTTGCGGCTACTTCGTAAAGAATCTCAGGGTTATCTGGACTTAAATTTTGTATGCCACCATACTTTGCTGTAAGGTCTAGTACAGGAATATCATCAACAGTGTATACATGGTTGCCTTCGCTTTTGGTTACAATCTTTTCAGTACCTACTGCCTTCCATCCGCAAGTTGCTATTCCATTTATGGAAATTTTATCTGCATCAATTGCCAATACTACACAGCCTTTGTTGCTTTCCCAATTGTTGGTGAAAACATATTGCTCCACAAATGCAAAGTCGTCACCGGCCATACAGCCAAATACATTTACCTGTGGGCTTATGGCGGTTGTAATGCCCTCCAACAATGCTTCTGCATCAGTGTTGGCGTTACTGGCTGCAATGAGGAAGGCGGGATTTGCGAATTGTTGATTTGCCAAAGTAGCCATATCAAAAGCCGCTTCTCTAAAATTATTACCAGGGTAAGCAGTATTATACAAATGGAAATAATCCGGATTAATATCCAGCAGCAAAACAGCGGTTGATAACTTTTCAGTTGTTTCATCCGTAAACTCTCCATTAGTGGTTACACCAAAAATTTGAATGCCACCATCTTCAAAAATTTGTGCAGTGGCTTTTCTGTTTTGGCTTACTGATAAAAAAACAATGGCCAAAGTAGGCTTAAAACCATCGGCTATACTTTCTTCCAGTGCTGTTTTAATTTCCTCAGGAGATTTTCCTTTGATTGATTTTGCTTTCATTGTTATTATTTTGTCCCCGATGCATATCGTGGTAGTTTGTCGAAGAATTATTTCTCTTTTAATACCACCAGGCAGCATGTATTATTGTGGTAATCATATTTGCCTGTTTTTGATTTTCCATATTCGCCATAAGAAAAAAAGCCTGCCATGGGTACATCCCAAATTTGTTGCACCTGCTCTATTTCTTCTTTCATCACCATGCCAAACGATAAATATCTGCTCACACAGGAAAACATGATCAAGGCATCAGCTTGCTGCTGTACATTTTCCATAAACTCTTTACAATCTGCCACAACGATATCAATGGAGTCAAAATCTGGTGGCAGAGAAAACCTGATCTTTGCCCCTTGCGGCACTTTTCCTGAACATATAAGTGAACGGTCTTCCTGATTGGCAAACATGGCTGTACGTATTACGGGATCTACATTTTCACGCTCTACTTGCAATGGATAATACCAAGAGTTTAAAAATGTCACAATATCCTTGCTGCCTTCTTGTTTTATCTCAACCCCAAGGTAATTCATCAATACATTTAAGGCAGGTTTATCGTCGATGGTATAGACGATATTACCTTCACTTTTAGTAACTGCTTTTGTTGTGCCAATAGCTTTCCAACCGCAAGTTGCTATCCCTTTAACGGCAATTTTATCTTCATCAATAATAAGAGCTAGCAATGCACTATTGCTACTTTTTCTATTAGTAAAAACAGTAGTTGACTCAAGTGCCAAATCATCTGCAGCCTTACCTCCAAATATGGTTACTTCCCTTTCTCCAGATGAAGAAGATTTTCGAAACCCCTGTATAATTCCTTCAACAAACGGTTCACCATCTAAGGTCACTCCACTATTTGCTATAATAAATGCAGCGTTGGTAAAGGTTTCTTTTCCGGTAATGCCAAGTTTGATGGCGTCTTGTAAGGCCGTCTCCTGGCTTGTTTCAATAAATTCTATTTTGAAATAAGCTGGATTCATGTCGAGTAAAATAATTACAGTACTGCCTGCTTCGATTTCGCCATCAATAAATTCGCCGGCAGTTGTGGAGCCAAAAATCTGAATGTCATTTTCGTCGAGTAATTTCGAAACAGCTTCTCTATCCTGTTTTACAGATAGGAATACAATCGCCAGAGTAGGCTTGAATCCACCGGAGGTATTTTGTTCCAACGCTGCTCTTATTTCTTCTACAGATTTTCCTTTGATTGATTTTGCCTTCATACATTATTTTTTGAGAGATTTTTTATTTTTCTTTTAGGCCAACAAAGCAAGTAGTTCCGTTATGTAATTCCAAAGCACCACCGGTTGCCCTTCCAAGTTCGGAAGTAGAGAACATACCGGCCATTGGCACCTTCCAAACGTTTTTAATACCTTCAATTTCCGTATTCATCAGCGGGCCTAAAGCCAATATTCTTCCGCCACAACTGAACACAACTACAGCATCGGCTTCTGGCATTTCAGCGGCTTTCAATGCCTCGGCACTTTTAATTACCTTTTCCATTACATCAAAATCGGGCGGAATGGAAAATCGGACCTTTGATCCCTGCGGTACTGTACCATTGCAATAAAAAGATCGGTCATTCCAGTCAATCAACAGTCCGGGTCTCATGATAGGGTCGCCCGATTCACGGATCAACTGCAATGGAAAATTCACTCCAATCTCTAAGGCCACTGCATCGGGATTACGCTCATTAATATTCTCGAGGCCACCATATTTTACTGTTAAATCCAGCACGGGTATATCATCAACAGTATACACATGATTGCCTTCGCTTTTTGTTACTGTCCGTTCGGTACCTATTGACTTCCACCCACAAGTAGATTTTCCTTTGATCAAAATTTTATTTTCATCTACTGCCAGCACTACTAAACCACCGTTGCTTTCTTTTTCGTTGGTAAAAACAAATTGTTCTTTAAACGAATAGTCGTCACCTGCCATGCCGCCAAACACTGTAACCTGTTTTCCAATTACATCTTCAAAACCGAAAAGCAATTGTTCTGCATCTGTTTCCATACCACTGCCAGCAATCAGGAATGCAGGATTTTTAAATAATGCTTTTGAGCTTTTAGCGAGGCTTGCCGCCACATCCTGGTAATTTTTTTCAGTGTATTCCGCAAACAGCACGGTGAAATGATCAGGGTTCATGTCTAATAAAAGAATGGCTGCTGATTCTTTCGAAAGATCTTCGTCGATAAATTCACCATGCGTAGTAGCTCCGAAGATGCTGATGTTTTTTTCGTGTAATAGTTTACAGATAGCTTGCCTATCCTGCTTTACAGAAACAAAACAGATAGCCAGTGTTGGTTGAAACCCATCGGCCATATTTTGCTCCAATGCTGCTCTTATTTCTTCGGTTGATTTTCCTTTGATTGATTTTGCATTCATTGTTATATTTTTTTATTATTATAATCTATTTTTCTTTTAAGGCTACCCAGCAGCATGCACCAGAATGAAACTCCTGCTTTCCGTTTTTGGCTCTGCCATATTCTCCATAAGTATAAAATCCAGCCATGGGTGTATTCCAAACTTCAGCCAAACCATTATTTTCCGAAGATACCAGTGGGCCTAATACCGGTGGCCTTCCTGCACAGGAAAAAATAAGTAAGGCTTCTGCATCCATACTAATTTCATTTTTCAATTGCTTTGCCTGGTCTATGATTTCTTCTACAATGTCAAAATCTGGTGGAACTGTAAACCAAAACTCGGTTCCTTCCTGCATTTCACTATCCATCACTAATGCATTTTCATTATGGTCAATACTCATTGGTGAACGCAGCAGCGTTTCTCCTGACTCTTTTTTTACAATAAGTGGATAGTGAATGGAAATTTCTTTAAACATATTAAAATCCTTATCCTCCAACTTGTCCATTTGCCCGAGATATTTAAAATACATTTCTATTGCCGGTTTATCGTCAATCGTGTAAAGTAGTGCCCCTTTACTTTTAGTTACTTTTCTGGTAATTCCCATGGGTTTCCATCCGGTGATAGCCATTCCGCCTAGTGAAACTTTATCAATGTCTATCACAAGTGCCAGCATACCAAGGTCAGTTTCTTGCTGATTGGTAAAAACATAAGTACCGGAAAATGTCCAGTCATCTCCGGCCATTCCGCCAAAGAAAATTCGATCCGGTCCAAAATTATTTTCAAGGCTTCTCACAAACGTCTCACCATCAAAATAGGCTCCTTTTGCTGTCATGCCGGTACTGCACACTAATAACGCCGGGTTATCAAATTTTTCTAATGCTGCATGTGCCAAATGGGTGGCAGAATCCTGTAGCGTTCTGTCGGCAATAATCTGGAACAAGATGCTGTAATTGTTTCTGTTCATGTCGAGCAGCAGTATTACGATTTCGCCTTCGCTTTCATAACCATCAATAAATTCGCCGCAGGAAGTGGCGCCAAAAATATCTATCCCTTTATGGCTCAAAATTTCACAAACTGCCTTTCTATCTTGTTTTATGGACATAAAAACAATACTCAATGTTGGTTGAAACCCATCGGCCATATTTTGCTCCAACGCTGCTTTTATTTCTTCTATTGATTTTCCTTTTATTGATTTTGCTTTCATGTATTTTTTTAATGGATAATTTAAAAATAGTTATAATGATAGAATTATAATAAAAGTACAGCCTTCACCCTCACTTGTCTCCACCTTCAACTCTCCGCCATGTGCTTTTACAATATCATAGCTCAAGCTTAATCCCAAACCCGTTCCTTGCCCGGTGGGTTTAGTAGTAAAGAAGGGTTGAAATATTTTGTCTAGAATTTTTTGAGGGATGCCGTTGCCGTTGTCTTCAACTTTAATTTCAACACTATTTTCCAACTTTTTTGTAGTCACAGATACCGTTGGTTGATAATCAGCAATCCCTGATTTCTTCTTCTCATCTACCACGTAAAAAGCATTCGTAATTAAATTCAAAATCACTCTACCTATATCTTGCGAAATGATATTGATGTTTCCAATTGATGAATCAAAATAGGTTATCATGTTAGCATTAAACGATTTGTCCTTGGCTCGAAGTCCATGATAAGCCAATCGAAAGTATTCATCAGCTAATGCATTGATATCTGTAGGTTCTTTTTGGCCATTGCTACTTCGACTATGCTGCAGCATTCCTTTTACTATAGAATCGGCTCTTTTGCCGTGGTGATTAATTTTTTCTTCATTTTCAAAAATGTCTTTCGCTATTGCTTTTACTTCTTCCATATTCCCTTTTTCAATTTCATCATTCATTTCTACCAAAAGTTCTCTATTTACTTCCGAAAAATTGTTGACAAAATTTAACGGGTTTTGAATTTCATGTGCAATACCAGCGGTTAGTTCTCCTAATGAAGCCATTTTTTCAGATTGGATGAGCTGGGTCTGTGTTGCTTTCAATTCTGTATAAGCCTTCTCAATTTCTTTGGCCTGAGCCAGTTCTTTTTGCTGTGTTCTTTCCCGTTCTCTTTTTACGATATAATACTTTTGGTACTTGTAAATTAAATACCCTAACAAAATAACCAATAAAGTATAGAAACTGTAAGCCCACCATGTTTTCCACCAAGGTGGTGAAATTATAATGGTCAGCATTTTTTCAGTTACACTTCCTTCACCGTTGATGGCTTTTACATGTAGTATATAATTCCCGGGAGGGATATTGAAGAAAGAAGCTTTGTGATCGGTTCCCAAATTATTCCAACCATTGTCAAAATTCTCAAGTTGATAGCTATATTTAATTGCTTCGGATGAATTGTAATTAAGCGCAATGAAATCTATCGAAAATGAATTTTGATTATAGGCGAGGCTAATCATGTTTGCTTTCCAAATAGGATCTTCAAGTATCCCATCTTTTTCGGGAAGTATTTCTTTGCCTCCAACATTAAGTTGCGAAAAATTCAATACAGGAGCTACATTACTTACATTAATTTCTTCCGGTTTAAACATATAATAGCCTTTGTGACCGCCTATAAACAAGCGACCATCTGCTGCTTTGTAATTATTCAACCAATTCCAGTTTGAATTGAAAATACCATAATCTGCATTAAACATTTGGATATGGTCACGTTTGCCATTTATTTTAAGAATAGCGTTTGCCATAGTCACCCAAAGATTTTGCTGATCGTCCTCCAATATGTTTAATATAGACTCTATACCCTCAGACGAAATGGGGGAATTGAATTCAACAAAATGATCTTTTGCTTCTTCATAGTAAAACAGCCTTGAATCTGTACCTGCCCATAAGGTTCCTTTTGCATCAACCAAAACCGCTTTCACATTGTATCCATTCAGATAATGCCTGAATGAACTACTATCTTTAGCTAGCCTATCAAGCCCACCAAAATTGGCAAACCAAAGATTGTTCTTTTTGTCTTTGACAATACTATATACTGTAGCACCGCTAATACCTTTTTTATCTTCTTGATTGAAACGATAAACCTTGTAATAGTTGGTAAATCGATCAACCTTAGCTAAACCGTGTTCACCTCCTAACCACAGGTAGCGATCGCTCTCAATAAAAATGAAGTGCAATGAGTCAAGTGTATTTCCAGGCGTGGCATTACCAGGCTTGATGGGTGTAAACTTTTCAGTTATTGGGTCAAATAAATCCAATCCACCCTGATGACAGGCTATAAATAATTTACCATGTTCATCCGGAATGATATGTACTACCTGGTTATTATTAAGGCTATTGGAATTCTTAGGATTGTGTGTCCAGATTTTTAATGCATTTGTCTTAAGATCTTTACGCACTATACCTGAGTCAGTTCCAAACCAAAGTATATTGCCATTGGGTTCAAGATAAAATGAGTTAACAGCATTTTCATTTTGAAAATAAGGAATTATCTTTTTCCCATAAGATACCATGTAGATATTCCCTGAATTACCAGAAATCCATGTTGAGCTATCGGCTGCGATCATTATACGTAATGCACCATCGTCAATAAAACCTGCAAGGGTATCTTTTTCATAAGGAGAATTTATCTTCTTAACTTTTGATAAACCATAATGATAGGTTTGTTGAGTTGTAGGGTCATACCAATTAATACCATTTGAGCTTGATCCGATCCATATTTTTCCTGCAGGGTCTTCTTGAATAAATGTGATAGCATCGGTAGTGTCTGTTTTACTGATTGGTGGTCTGCTTAATTTCCCCGGCTTAGTTGGGTCATAGAGATACAATGTAAACTTTCCCGCTTTTCTGTCGAGTGTATGCAATCCGTTACCACTCGTACCTACCCAAAAATTACCCTTACTGTCTTCAAAAATGGCAGAAACAAAAGGATTGATGAGACTTTCCGGATTTTGAGGATCTGCTTTATAAAAAGTTCTTTTGTTGGTAGATGGATCAAGCCGGAATAAACCACCTTTATTATCGAAAGGTAGAATAGGATTATTGGTTGAATACCATATAATACCCTTTTTGTCTTCGTACAAAGTAAAAACAGAAGTACTAATATTTTCCTGCTTAGCCTTTGTTTCGTTGGGTATATGAATAAACCTATTGGTTTTATCATCGAATGTTTCCAATCCTTTATCAGTACCAAACCAAGGTTTCCCTGTGTGATCAATCATTATGCTGAAAACAGTATCGGAAATGAGGCTATTTGGATCTGCCTTGTTGTGCCTGAAATGAGTGAAACTGTTGGTAACGGGGTCAAACAAATCAACGCCACTTCCAATGGGAGATAACCAAATTTTGCCAGATGAGTCAACAGCTAACGAAATAATAAAATTGCTTGCAGGCGAATTTGGCTTTTCAGGATCATGCCTAAAAGTTTTATATGATTTGCCATCATATCTTACCAGGCCTTTAACAAAACTGGTAAACCAAATATATCCCTGTTTATCCTGTGTCAATCCATAGGCTTGACCAAAATGCTGCGTTTTTTCTTTTACCTGAACGTTAAACTGAGGTTGCTGTGCAAATGAAATATTGATTGATAAAAACAAACACAAGATTAGATGTGACACTGTATATTTTTTCATTTCCTGATTTTATGTTGTTGGTAATTGGATGGTAAATGTTGTTCCTTCATTTTTTTTTGTTTCCACCATCAATTCTCCACCATGTGCCTTCACTATATCATAACTCATCTGAATCTCGCATTGCCACAGATAGATGGATCGCAAGGATTTTGTTTTCATAATACGAGTCTTTTAAAAGTTAAGCTTTTGCTACCGAAATTGATCAGCAATCCAACTTCGAGTTTGTAAGCTTTTAAGTAATTTAAAACTTGTGCAAGATGGACATCCTCTAATTCAATTTTCGCTTTTAGTTCCACCAAAATTTTTCCTTCTACAACAAAATCTGCTCTTCTAGTTCCGATTGGTTCCTGTAGTTCTTTATAAAAAATATCCTGTTCAATTTCCCGAGCATAGGAAAGTCCGGCATTAGAAAGTTCCCATGCTAACGCCCGTTGGTAAATCACTTCCTGAAACCCATTTCCAAGAAACTTGTGAACTTCAAAAGAAGCTCCAATAATTTTTTCGGTTATGTCTTTATATTTTAACGCTACCATATTTTAATCAGTGTAATCTTTAAATCCTATCAATCCGTGATTCAGACAACAGGTAATTGAATAACAAATTCACTGCCTTCGCCTTCTTTCGTTTCCACCATCAATTCTCCACCATGTGCCTTCACAATATCATAACTCAAGCTCAATCCCAAGCCTGTTCCTTGCCCAGTGGGTTTGGTGGTGAAGAAAGGTTGAAAGATTTTGGCTAATATTTTTTGAGGGATGCCATTGCCATTATCTTTTACTGAAATCAATACTTTGTTTTCAACTTTTTTTGTTTTTACAGTCACAATAGGTTCATAATTTTCAATGCCCAATTTCTTTTTTTCATCTACCACATAAAATGCATTATTAATCAAATTCAAAATCACTCTTCCAATATCCTGCGGAATGATGTTGATATTTCCAATTGTTTTATCAAAATCTGTTTTCATGGTGGCATTAAAAGATTTGTCTTTGGCACGAAGTCCATGATAAGCCAACCGCAAATATTCATCACACAAAGCATTGATGTCAGTGGGTTCTTTTATTCCATTGCTACTGCGGCTATGTTGTAACATTCCTTTTACTATGGCATCGGCACGTTTGCCATGATGGTTAATTTTTTCTTCGTTACTGATCACATCATCTGCAATTGCATGTACTTCTTCTAAATTTCCTTTCTTTATTTCATCTTTTAATTCTCCCAACAATTCTATATTGACATCGGAGAAATTGTTAACAAAATTCAACGGGTTTTGAATTTCGTGTGCAATACCGGCGGTGAGTTCACCAAGGCTAGCCATTTTTTCAGATTGAATAAGTTGTACTTGGGTAGATTGCAAAATTTCAATGGTTTCTTCAATCTTTCTTTTTTGGGTTTCTACTACTTCTTTTTCTTCTCTTATTTGTTTTGTGGCTACTTTTATTTTATGCTCAAGTATTCTCTTTTGATAAACTAATCGGCGATTATTCCACCAAAAAGCCAGAATGATAAGTGATATGGCCATTATGAAATAAAGCGTATACATCCACCATGTTCTCCACCATGGGGGTAAAACTGTAAATGAATACCTGATAGGATTACTCCATTTCCCATTCGCTTTTTTAGCTTTCAGCATAAAAGTGTATGTACCTTCGGTTATGTTACCAAAAGTAGCAGTTGAAGTAGATTGTTCCGGGCTCCACTCGTTGTCATATCCTTCTAACAAATAGCTGTATTTTACTAGAAAATTCTTGTCAACTTCAATAGCATTAAAATCAAATTTTACATTGTTGTTTATGTAAGGGAGAACTAAATTGTAAGGTATAGGAAACCATCTTGAAATACTGTCAAAAGAAATTTTTAAATATTTTTCCTTAATTGAATCTCTTTCATTTGGTAATAGTATTTTTCTATACGTATTTATCTCCTCTAAAATATATGAAGGATAGGCATGGCTTTCATTTTCAGGCATGAATATGTTAGTATTCAAATCACTCCAGCAAATATTTTCATTATTAAGTTTTATACTTTGAATGAAAACTAAAGGCGTGCTATTATTTGAATGATCAATTGACTTGGGGTCAAAACGCACAAGGCCTGTTCTGTCTGAACCGGTTCCTATCCATATTATTCCTGTGCTGTCTTTATACATAGCTCCCAATCCGGTATTAACATCCTTAACAGGATAACCATTTAGTTGATTAAAAACTTTACCAACACTCCATTTTTTTTCAACTTTATTCTGATAAAACAATTCGCATACACCAAGATTGGTACCTACATACAAAGTCGAATCGTCGCCCTGAACAACCTGCGTAACAAAATTATCCGGAAGGCCGTCTTTCGTAGTAAACGTTTTGAAAATTGGGAAGTTCAATTTTCTGCTTTTTGCTAATTCAATTTTTTCAGACCAATCCTTTTCTAATAAACTAAGACCCTCTTGCGTAGCAAACCAAAGGTTTCCTTTATTATCTTCTTTTATATTCCAGACAACATTGCTTCCAAGCCCTTGTTTGATTGTATAATTAGTAAAACTTTCACCATCATATTTGCTAACACCGCCTTCAAAAGTACCAATCCAAATATTGCCACTTTTATCTTCGGTCATGCTGTATACTACATTGCTTCCCAAGCCTTGCGCTGTAGTATAATTAGTAAAACTCTTGCCATCAAATTTACTAACACCACCACCCGATGTGCCAAACCAATAATTTCCCTTCCGGTCTTGTAAAATGCTAAATACTACATTATTTGCCAAGCCTTGTTCTGTGGTGTAGTTCGTTATATTTTTTCCATCGTATTTACTAATGCCTTTTCCAAAAGTGCCAAACCAAAGATTATTGAAATGATCTTTATAAATACAATAAACGCTGTTATCCGGTAGTCCAACTTTCTTATTGTATTGAACAAACTGCTTACCATCATATTTACAGATGCCCTCATTGTTGGTACAAAACCAAAGATCGCCGTCTTTATCATCAGTTATGCTGTATACAACATTGTTCGCCAGCCCTTGTTCAATTGTAAAGTTTGAAAAGCTGTTACCAGCATATTTGCTAATTCCTGATCCAAAAGTTCCAAACCAAAGATTACCACTTTTATCTTCAATAATAGACCTGACAGTATTATTAGCCAACCCTTGCTTTGTAGTGTAATTTAAAAAATTATTTCCATCATATTTGAATGATCCATGGTTTCTTGAGCCCATCCAAATATTCCCATGTTTATCTTCAGTAAGGCTTAATATATTCTTATCATACAATCCATTGTTCTCATTGTAATTGGTAAATGTTTTACCATCGTATTTATAAGCACCTTTTCCATCAGATCCTAGCCAAATGTTACCCTTTTTATCTAATAGCAAGCACCAAATAACACTATCAGAAAGCCCTTGTTTAAATGAGTATTTGGTAATTTTTTTTCCATCATATTTACTAACTCCCCCTCCTAAAGTAGCAAACCAAAGATTTCCATTCAGGTCTTCTATAATATCCTTAACATCATTGCTAGCCAACCCATCTTTGGTAGTATATGTAGTGAAATATTTGCCATCGTATTTGCAAAGCCCGCCTCCTGAAGTGCCAATCCATAGATTTCCTTTTCTATCTTCTTTAATACTATAAACAATATTGTTGGAAAGCCCTTGGTCAGTAGAATAATTGGTAAAGGCTTTTCCATCAAACTTGCTAATACCATTTCCATCTGTCCCAAACCAAATATTATCAAACTTTTCTTCTGTTATACACCAAACAGTGTTATTTGCCAGTCCATGATAAGTATTGTAGTTAATAAAACTTTTGCCATCGTATTTGCTTACTCCACCTCCGGCTGTACCAAACCAAATATTGCCCATTCTGTCTTGATAGCTGCAATAGACCTGATCTAGTGCAAGACCATTATCAGAAGTGAAATTGGTAAAAAAACCTTTCCCTTGTGCTTCTTGTGTATTGGTGGTATAAGTATTCTTTGCAGTATACAATTGTGCAGCTTTTTTTCCCCCGGATTGTAATTTCCCATTTTCATATAAAACACCTGAATGTACGTTTGAAATATTTTTTGGAAATGCAAAAACTATAGGCTTGGATACGTCTTTTAGGAAGGTAACTTTTGGTTTTTTATTATCATCTGGTGTAGTAATATTTGTTTTTATAGGAAGTTCCAGTGAATCCAGAATATCAGTTTTTGTAGAGGAATTATTTTTCTTTGAAGAACAACTAGGCAATACAAGTAATAATAGATATAATGGTATGGAAATGAAACAAAACCCTTTATAATAAGTTTTGCCTGACATAAATATTACGCTCATGTTGGTTTTCGCTTTTTGAAAGAAATACTTGCGTCATCCCTTTGTTCAAGTATTAAAAATTGTAAGATAATTAACTTTATCTACACATACATTTCTAGTACCAATTTCAATCTAATTTATGCTCTAATCAATAGTGTTGAATGAAATGAAAGTGGTAGAAAAAAAAAGTTGACTTCATAAATCTTAACTCATTTCAAGAATTTTTGTTTTCTTGTCATTTATTATTTTTAAATTGCTTTTTGATTAACAAAAGCAATCAAATTGTTTAGTCAGAAAATTTATTAACCATTAAAAAACTACTCATGGCAAAAGCAAAAAAAACAGCTCCAGCAAAAAAGGCAGCTACACCTAAAAAAGCCGCTCCGGTAAAAAAAGCAGCAGCACCCAAAAAAGCAGCAGCATCTAAAAAGGCAGCTCCAGTGAAAAAAGCGGCAGCACCAAAAAAGGCAGCCGC
>JANPHE010000221.1:0-9166 GCA_031424295.1 Segetibacter sp.
GGACCTTTTTCAATATATGCACCGCCTGTATTTTGATTATTTTTTTCTACTGCTGTAAATACATCGGCAATTGTAATATTGTAAGACTGCAATTTGTTGGGGTCAATAGCAATTTCATATTGCTTTAATTTTCCGCCAAAACTGCTTACTTCTGCCACACCTTCCACGCCTAATAATTGTCGGCGAACAATCCAATCTTGTATAGTACGCAACTCTGTTACATCATACTTTTTTTCATAGCCTGTTTTTGCCCTTACTACATACTGGTATATTTCACCCAAACCTGTTGTTACTGGTGCTAAAAAAGGGCTGCCAATTCCTTTTGGTATCTGGTCTTTTACGGCACTCAATCTTTCTGTTACTTGTTGCCTTGCCCAATACACATCGGTTGCATCGTTAAAAACAATGGTAACAACAGACAAGCCAAATCTGGAAAAACTTCTTATTTCTTTTAAGCCTGGGATATTGCTGTTTGCTTGCTCAATGGGAAATGTTATGAGCCGTTCAATATCTGTAGCACCCAACGATGGGGCAGAAGTAATTACCTGTACTTGGTTGTCGGTAATGTCAGGCACGGCATCAATGGGTAGTTTGGTAAATTGATAACTGCCATAGCCAATAAGGGCAATGATAAACAACCCAACTATGAGTTTGTTTTTTATGGAAAACGCTATGATTTTATTGAGCATACTTATTTAGATTAATGAAATACAAAAGGGACAATACGCAAACGGCAATGAGCAATCAGCAATGGTTTATCCATTACTATTTTGCTTTTACTTGTTGCAAATTGCTTACTGAAAAATGTTCATTAACCTAACTTGGGCGGTTGCCAAATGTTGCCAAAGGATTTGGAAGTGTAATGTTGCTCTGTGTAAGAAGCACCGTTTTTTGTAGAAATAATATAAGTGGTATGTAATGCAAAAACTGTTTGCTGAACAAATGCAATGACTGTATTCATGGAATTGCAGTCAGTAGTTTTGAAAGGTAAATTTTGATGGTCATTTTTAGCATTATCAGAATGATTGTCTTTTTCATTGTAATGCTTTTTCAAGAAATCTATAAAACTAATGCCATATTCATCATCGTTCTTGTCATCGTGATGTTCTAAATAATGATGGATGAGGGTCGGCAATTTCAAAAGCTGTCCTATTTCTGTGTTGGCACACAAAAAGATGGAAAGAAATGATATGGCGATAAGTTTTTTCAACAGGTTGTAAATATAATGATAAAGTTTTTGAGTAGCACTATTTGCAGTCAATTGATAAGAAGAAGGCTGAAAAACGAAACCGCCGTCAGGCGGTTTTCGTTTTTCCTACAAAATCTACCCAATAGTCAATAATACAAACCCGGCATTTCCAATTCCATTCTGCATGGCTGCAAACAAATACCGCCACTTTGGCGCAAAAAAGTGGACGGAAGCATAAAAATTCGGTAAGAATGACCTTCCGCCCACTTTATTTACCCTTCCGCCTGCTTTAAATGAGCCTCCGCCTACTTTATTTGCCCTTCCGTACACTATAAATGTGCTTCCGGTTATTTTAATGATCCTTCCGCCTACTATTATTTTTGCTCCGCCCACTTTTGTTATTCAACGCTTTACTTTTTGTTGCCAACGTTATCCCTTTGGGCATGGTTTCACCCCTTTTGCACACATTTGGTATAATTTATATTTCCAGCCTTTTTTTCCTTTTAGGGTCACCAAAAATTTCCTAATATTTAAGCGTTTTTTAATTTATTATTTCCAAAACATTTTTTTACTTAGCATATTATTACATAACTAAAATAAAAAACTATGGCACTAAATGAAGAACAAAGAGCCTACAAAATGGGCGATGATGTGTTGATGCAGAAGGCCGATTTCCTGCTTAAATCAATGCAAAGAGATGCGGCTGATTTTGCTAGCAGAAATGTTGACGGCACCCGCCGCAATGAAATTGATGACACAAACCGGCAATTTAAAGACCTGCCTACCGACCCCGAACTGTTGGGTCTGATAACCACGGCTACCGAGGCAAAAAATGCAACGGCACTGGAACTTAGAAAACGAATAAGTAGGGTACGCAGCATGGCTGAAACGTTGTACGGCAATTCTGGAAAGTATAAAGTTTTCAACTTTGGCGAACTAAGCCTGTTGCCGGATACAGACTTGTACCGCACAGCAAAAAGAGTGGTAAGAGTAGGTACCAATTTGTTGACAGAATTGGCTTCCGAAGGTCTTGCCACTGCTATGCTGAATGAAATGGCTGCTTTGGCAACCGACCTGGATGATAACATGGATAAGGTAGCGGAAGCCGAAGAAAACAGAGACATAAAAACACAGGAGAGAATACGGGTGGGCAACAGATTGTGGTCATTGATGGTAAAATATGCCGACATAGGCAAAAGCCTTTTTGAATTTACCGACGAAGCCCGATACAACGATTATGTATTGACAGATGGTACATCTAATAGCGGTGGTGGCAATGGACCTGCGCCTACGCCTCCTCCTACGGTATAATTTTTTTTAAGCTACATAAGATGCAAACTAGCCAACCCATATAGAAGTTGGCTGGTTTTTTTTTGTAATAAACAGTAAGGTTGAATATCCGGGATTTGCGTAGCGGATAAGCTCCATTTTTTATTATTCATTTCAAATGCCACCCTTGGTTTTATCACCAACAGGTAATTTGGCGGTGATAATACCGGTAAAGGCGCAAAAGTTTATGATATAAAACAAATTCAAATTACCGATGCCAACGGCATCAAATGTAAATAGAAAAAAAAAGATGCAGGATATACGACCCCCTTGGGGTCGAATACATTAAAATATGAACATTTTCTATTAACATACAACCCCGTTGGGGTTTTTAGAACCGATGTCAACTGCATCAAATGTTTTGTTATGCTGGCGTCTTCTTTCAAAGCCTTGCGTGGCAGCAATAGACGCCATCTTGGATAAACAGCGCAGGGTTCTTTACAAGAGACAACACGTTGACTAAAATTTCAACCTCCTTTGAGTACTTAGCACCAACAAAAAACATAAAAACAATAATGATTAGTTTTACAAATGTGACAAATGATAATAATTATTGACATTTACTTGCTTTAAAAAGAATAACGCTGATATTCGGGATGAATTTGGTCCGGATATTTTAATAACTCAACTGACGAATGACACTCTATACAAAACTACAACAAGCCCGTACCGAAGAAGATGTAAAAGATGCGTATATAAAAGCATTGGGCTTAAAAAGCTATAGCAAAAACCTGATAGACATACAAACAAAGGAAATATGGTTTGAGGCTAAAGACGGCTACAATAAAAGCACTTACCAAATGTTTACTCAATTGCTGCACTATGTACAGCAGGCTTTGGACAAAGGCGAAACCATTCCTCCGTTTTTATGTGTAATAGATACCAAGAAGGCAGCCATAATGAAAACTGCCAATGCCTTGCCGTTGCTAAAAAAACAAACTATAAAATGGGGCAAAAGTGCAAGCGGATATACGCAAGAAGCATTGGATGTGGTGAGTGCTTACATAGGCACCTACATAGTAAGTTTTAAAATAGAAACCCACGAAGAAGAATTTATAAACACCATAAAAAATGCCATTAAAAGTGGGGATATTATACGCACACAAATAACACCCGACAACCTGAAACAGGTATTTGATAAATGGGTGGTAATGATTGGGCACGAAATAAAAGGAGTTGCAGCCGAAGAATATGCACTGCTATTTTTTGCAGATATCATGAGTGATGGTACCGTAAGTACACATGCCAACCTACCTGCCGAATTGCTGCATCGTGGCAACTCTCCTGTGTTTAGTTTGGGTGGTAAAATATATGAACTGGGCAATAGAGAAGGCTACCGACAGTTTTGGGCCATCTACCACCGCCCACCTGCACAAGAGTATAGAAATTATCTACTAGAACGTAGAGATAGCCTGATACCTATAGACGAACGCAGCTTTAAAGGTGCATACTACACACCGCTACATGTAGTAGATAAAGCCTACGATAAACTAACCGAAACCCTTGGTAAAGACTGGCAAAAAGAATACATAGTATGGGATATGTGTTGTGGTGTAGGCAACCTGGAAGTAAAACACAGCAACCCTAGAAATATTTACATGAGCACCTTAGATGCTGCCGATGTAGATGTAATGAAAGCCACCAAAACCTGCGTTGCAGCTACTAGGTTTCAATACGATTATTTGAATGATGATATTAATGATTTTGGGCAAATAGATTATACCCTTACCAATAAAATACCACAGAGTTTACAACAAGCAATTAAAGAGAATAAGAATATTTTGGTGTTGATTAATCCGCCTTATGCGGAAAGCGGAGAAGGATTAGGAGCAGGAAATAAACAAGGTGTTGCCAAAACAAAATTTGCTTCAACTGCCATGGGTAAATATGGCAAAGCAAGTAACGAATTGTTTACACAATTTGTGGCAAGAGTTGCACAAGAAATACCCACTGCAACTGTTGCCATGTTTAGCAAAATGAAATATATCAATGGCTCAAATTTTGAAAAATTCAGACAAGGTTGGAATGCTAAATACTTAGGAGGTTTTGTTGTTCATAGTAAATCATTTGATGGATTGAAAGGAGATTTTCCAATTGGTTTTTTAGCTTGGAAAACGAATAATATTCTTGACGCAAAGAGAACAGCAATTGATACAGTTGAAGTAGAAGTTTTAGATAAAAATGCAAAACCGATTGGTGAAAAAACGTTTTATAACTTACCAAATGAATTGTTTTTAAGTAATTGGATAGAAAAACCAAAAGCAAACAAACAAGAAGTTGTTTCATTAAGTAATGCTGTAAGTCCTGCAAAAACTCAAAGCGGTTCTACAAAATGGTCAGAAAATGCAATTGCACATTTTGTTTGCGATAGTAATGATTTTCAAAATGCTAATCTTTATACCTTGTTATTATCATCAGCCCAAGGAATTGGTCATAAAGGAGCAGTTTATGTAACAAAAGAAAACCTTTGGCAAGTAGCCATCGTTTACACTATAAGAAGAATAATCAAACCCACATGGCTCAACGATAGAGACCAGTTTTTGCAACCCACAGAACCATTAAGCGATGAGTTTAAAAGTGATTGTTTAATATGGATGTTGTTTAATGGCAGCAACCTAACAGCAAGTGCCAACGACCTTGAATGGAATGGTAAGAAGTGGAGTATTGTCAATCATATTATACCCTTTACCGAAGAAGAAGTAGGCGCACCAGATAGGTTTGAGAGTGATTTTATGGTAAAATATATAGCCACCAATGCACGAATAAAAGAAGAAGATAAACATTCGTGCATTCGTGGCAACGTTCTTGCCGAAGGCAAAAAGCTATGGCAAGCCTACTTTGCCCACACCGATGTACGCAGTGTACGAGACGAGTTAAAACTAAACCGCCCCGATGTAGGTTGGTATCAGATACGCAAAGCATTGCAAGCACGAAACGCCAGTGGCGATTTTGCTCCAGTCAACTTTAAACCCTTTGAAGAAGCCTACAAAGCCCTCACAGAAAAGCTGCAACCAATGGTGTATGAGTTAGGTTTTTTGAAGAGTTAGCTAAGTAAGCCACGAGCTCGAATGAAAAATATTAGTGCATTCGTGGCAACAGATTGATGTATAATTTGGATTTGCGCCACTGTTGGGTTCTTCACCAACAGCTCATTTGCCCGCCAACTCCTGCAGTTAAAGAATAACGGAAAAGGCAGAAGCAAAGGAAAGGAAAGTTGTGGTCACAAAACTGGTCACAAAAAAAAAACACCTACAACTTTTACATCGTAAGTGCTTCATTTTTAAGCTCCCCCTTCTGGACTTGAACCAGAGACCCTCTGATTAACAGTCAGATGCTCTAACCAACTGAGCTAAGGAGGAATTTCCCTTTTGTAAGGGGTGCAAAAATAGGGGTTATTCTATTTCAGCAAAAAAAAATATTAAATTGCTCTGAAAAAATAATAATTGACGGTTTCAAAAAGCGTTTATCAGACGTTTGGCAATGTAGATTTTGGACCTTAAAAACCTTTTACATTAGTCATATCACGCTGTAACCAATTGTCTTTTGAATAGGTTGCCTGGCTACTGATAGTATGTATAGCATATGCCTGCCTTGATTTGCCACTTGTATTGGGCAAACTGTAATGCGGCAATAAGCCGTGCAATACAATACAGGCGCCCTTTTTTACTTCCAACGGCATCATGCCCTCCATAGAATAAGGCGTTTCATCCTGTATGACCATTTCTGTTCCACCGCCCACTTTTCTTTTGAACCATGAACGCAGAGGCGTACGATGTCCGCCGGGCATTGCCCAAAGGCAACCGTTTTCAATGGTAGCATCTTCCAAAGCAAACCAAAATCCAATACAGCTATTGGGTTCCGTATATAAAAAAGTGGAATCCTGGTGAATATCTACCACACCCCCAATACGGGCATGTTTGAAAATGAGCATACTTTGGATGAGTAAAGAATCTGAAAGTCCTAGAACAGCAGCCAACTTTTTCATTTGCGGCGATCGGGAGAAATTGGCAAAAATTGGATCAAGGTCATGTAATCCATGCCCGATTTTATTGAGCGAGTGAAAGATATCATTCTTCAATTGCCCGGTTTGGTCAAAAGCGTCTTTTTCGAAAAAATAAGAAATGCGGCCACCAGAATCCAAGAAATAGTCATCACTTGTGCGGGTTTGTTCATCGGTCTGAAAGATGGAGGGATGATTATCGGGCCGAAAATTCTTTGACAGTTCTTCGCCTCGATTCATCAGTGCATCACAGGCCTCGGTAGTATTGAAGTTTTCCAATACAAGAAATCCCTGGTTTTCAAATTGTTGTTTAAGTGTCATCGCAGCAAGATCGTTTTGAACATCATTCTTAAAAACTACCTAATAAAGATAGCTACTTGCAATCAAAAGGAATTGAAATTTACTACTTCAAGTAATCAAGCAGACTATTGTGTTCGAACCCAACAAAAATTCCATCCGCCCTTTCTTCAATTGAATAAACTTTAAGGTAATAGCCTTCTCCACTTACATTTCTTCCATTTGTCGGGCTAAACTTATACCTGTGCAAAGGGCATACCACATTTCCCAATGCATCTACAAAACCATCTGCCATTACGCCACCTGCATGCGGACACTTGTGGGCACAAGCAACTATATCGTTGTTGACTTTTGCAATTGTAATCGTTTTACTTCCTGCATGTACGATAGCCATATGGTTGTCTTGCCATGTTATTGCGTTTCTATTATCAGCAAGCTTATACCATTTCATCTCTTTTTCCTTCATACAATTAAAAGAAGTATTCGCTTTTGTAGGGGTAGCGTATTTGGTAAATGTCTCTTACCTTATTTAAAATAGTCTGCCTTAGTTCAGGAATGTTCCTTTTTTCGAGGGCAGAAACAAATACACAATTGCCACGAGTTACATTTTCCCATTTTTGTTTCAGGTCTTCCAGTATTTCCTGCTTTACATCATCTTCCAGCCATTCGTCAAAGGTGTGCTGTTCATAAAGGTCCATTTTATTAAAAATGGTAAGAATCGGTTTTTCAAACGCCTTTAATTCCTGCAAGGTTTTGTTTACCACGCCTATTTGCTCTTCGTATTGAGGATGACCTATATCAACCACATGCAATAATATATCAGCCTCCCGCACTTCATCCAGTGTGCTTTTAAAACTTTCTACCAGGTGATGGGGCAGTTTTCTGATGAATCCAACGGTATCACTTAACAGGAACGGAGTGCTTTCAAATACCACTTTTCTGGTGGTCGTATCCAGTGTTGCAAATAATTTGTTTTCAGCAAACACCTCACTCTTGCTCAGCAGGTTCATGATGGTGCTTTTGCCCACATTGGTATAACCTACAAAGGCTACCCTAATAAATTCACCACGGTCTTTTCGTTGGGTAAATGCCTGTTTGTCTATTTCAGCCAACCGTTTGCGAAGCAGGCTTATTTTGTCTTTTACAATCCTGCGATCTGTTTCTATCTCCGTTTCACCCGGACCCCTTGATCCTATACCACCACCCTGTCTTTCCAGGTGGCTCCACATACCCCTTAGCCGAGGCAAAATATATTGATATTGCGCTAATTCTACCTGTACTTTGGCTTGTGCTGTTCTTGCCCTGCTGGCAAAAATATCAAGGATTAAATCGCTTCGGTCAATGACATTGACACCAAGCTCCTTTTTAATATTGGAAATTTGTGAACCTGTAAGTTCATCGTCAAAAATAACGAGGCTGATACCCTTTAGTTTTACATATTGCTTTATCTCTTCCAATTTGCCCTTTCCGACAAAAGTTTTACTATCAGGATGTGCCAGTTTTTGAAAAAATCGTTTTACCGCTACAGCACCTGCCGTTTCAGCCAGAAAGGCAAGTTCTTCCAGATATTCTTTTACCTGTGCCTCTGTTTGTTCTTTATGAACGAGACCAACCAAAACGGCTAGTTCTTCTACTTCTATTTTACTTTTCTTATCAATCAAAGCTTTTCTGTGTTTTTTAAAACATAAAACTAAAAAAAGAAAGCCATCAGTTGTAGTAACCGATGGCTTCATTTAAAAAAATACCATAAAACTACAGGCCGCTAAGGCATATACCTATAGAATAAGGCCTGATTTCGGATGGTCCGGCCCCTTCTTTAAAAAATGAGGTTAGCTGGTAAGAGCCATATAAGCTGAATATACCGTAACCGATCCTTGCGGTTGTAGCCAACCTTATTGAGTTAAAAAATCTTTTGTTGTACTGCTTTTCAATAAAGCTGTTTATTTCATTATCATTTTTATCTAACAAGGTTTTTCCTTTTGTATATGCTTTCAGCAATGTTCCCACTTTTACACCCAAGGCTGCTTTTATAGATTTACCATTATTAGCAGGATCTGAGGAATACCGAAGTTCTATGGGTGCTTCTAAAAAAATAGTAGTGAGTTTGAACTTTTTAAAATGATCAACTGAATCAACATTTTTAAATGGTAATGAAGCCTTTGTAGAAGTTATGTCTACATAGGTGTTCTTGAAAAAAATATTATCGCTGCCAATACCTATTCCTAGTCCAACACTTAGTTTCGGGTTTGTTTTAAAAGGTTTATCCAACATAATATAAAAGTTGAAAAACCTTGAAAATCCGCTTGGATTGATTGTGTCATTTGTTCCTGCCCAATTGTCAACTCCATATT